>JAJRDJ010000149.1 GCA_028678445.1 Methylococcaceae bacterium | reverse complement strand
CGTCGCGGACATTCTTGAGAACTATGCCGGACTCTACGGATCACCGGGCCAAAGGCAGGCCGCGCCGCCTCAATTACCGTTCGATGAGGAGGGCCACCCTCCGCTGGGTCTCGCGCTGGCGCATTTGCACGGGGCTTTCATTCTGGCGGAGAACCGGCTAGGGCTGATTCTGGTGGATGCCCACGCCGCGCATGAGCGGGTGACGTATGAAAAACTCAAGCAGCAACAGCGGGCGGGTGCGGTGCCGAGTCAGCCGCTGTTGTTGCCAATTCGTCTGAAGGTCAGCGCGGCCGAGGCTGATCTGGCCACCGAGCACGGCGGGCAACTGGCGGAACTGGGCATCGAACTGGACCGCATCAGCCCGGACACCCTGTTGATCCGCGCCTTGCCCGCCCTGCTCTGCCAAGGCAACGGCGAACATCTGGTGCGTGATGTCCTGGCCGACCTGAACGCGCACGGCCATAGCCTGCGGGTGGAGGAAATCCTCAACGGAATGCTGGCGACCATGGCCTGTCATGGCGCGGTGCGCGCCAACCGTAAACTGACGGTACCGGAGATGAATGCCCTGCTTCGGGAGATGGAAGCCACCGAACGCAGCGGCCAGTGCAATCATGGCCGGCCAACCTGGGTGCAGCTGAGCCTCGCGGCGCTGAACAGCCTGTTTCAGCGTGGGCGCTGATGCGCCCGGCGGGTGAAACGGGCGTCTCATGCGAGACGCCACTTCACGCCGGAAAAATGAAATAGGCCGGATACCCACCGGGTGAGGCGGATGGCCTCCTTCAGTTCACCCTCGCTGGCCGGCGGCGGCACGCCATTGCGAACAGTCTGCAGCGCCACCGCCAGGGCAATGCTGGCGGTTTCCTCGCGCCCCTGCCGAAACAACCGCGGAGCGCTACCAGTGGATTGAGAGCAATGGCGCGCTTTGAAGCTGGATGGATGCGGGCCGCTTTGCGCACTCTTCTGGATCGTTCGTCTCGCCCGATCCCCTACCATAGCGGCGCCATCCAACGGCCAATAATGGACAATGCACAGGGCGTGAGTCCCAGCGGTGGCACGCGCCCGGTACTACCCCGCAGTTACCGCTTCACTCCCGCGCAGGCCGACGGAGCAGAGTGTTTGACGGCGTTGAGGTAATGGAGAATGCGGCCCGTGACCTTTTGCCGCTCCACCTCCGGCCATACCCGGTTGAGGGCTGGCATCGAGGTACCGGGACGGACCCGGGTGGGCTCTTCAATCCAGCGTTGGAGATCGGCATCGGTCCACCGGCAGAGCACCGTGGACAGATCTTCGGGGTACTTTTCACCGCCGATGCCCCTGAGGTGATGGCAGGTGAGGCAGTTCGCCGCCGTATCCGCCTGGCCCAATAGCGTCTCGGCGTCAGCTTCCGGGGGGCGCAGCGTCGCGTCATCCCCGGCCTGACGCAGCCGGATGCGAGCCACCTGATAAGGCCAGCCGGAGGATCCCTGGCGCTGCAATTCCGGCACCTTGAGATTGTCCCAGATGAGGTAATAAGGCCCTAGGGGGACTCTTTCCTTTTGTTCCCAGTTGTTCGGTTCGAACGGCGCGCCATCGGCACGGGCCGTGGCCAAAAAAGCAGGCAGACTGGACAGCTTCGACGCAGGAACCGTCGAGCGATAGCCGTCCAGGGCCAAAAACTCCACCTCGACGCCCGGGGCCTTCCAGGCATCGCCAAACCAGCGGGTCAGGAGGACGGCAACCGGCACTCCAACATAGGTGATGCGGACCTGCCGTTCCGAGGTGGAGGAGTGAGGTTCTACCACCTCCACACTCTGGCGGTGCAGAGCGGGATCCTTTTCCAGGGCTTCCGGAGCAGGCAATTGCAGGGCCTCCGCCGAACTGGCTGCGCACAGCAGCCACAGCGGCAGGAGCACGCGGGCCAATAGCGTAAAATCTTTTCCGGAATTGGGCGTGAAGGATATCGACATGGGCGGCTCCGCGATTGCGATATGAGTGGCTATCATACCTTGGGCATAGCCGATCGGGGTTAATCAGTATGGAAAACTTGCCTGTGATCCGGGGTAAACAGCTTTGAATTTTTTCCACCCTGGAGTTGTGCAACTATCCGGTGTTGTTGCCGGAGCAACCTGGGGTGTTACGCATGCAATTCATAGCCAAAATCTGACGGCGTCATTGTGTCAGTGGAGAAAGCATCAGCTCGATCGCTCTGAGCTTGAAGCTTTCTGTCCAACGGTTGAAAATCGCTCAAGACTCTGGATGAACCGGTCTACCAACGTCAGCATCAGCCGTTCCATCGGGTAGGATGGGCCATTCCTGACCTTCCCTCCTCTCACACCACCGTACATACGGCCCCGTATACGGCGGTTCGGCACACTCAAACGAGTTATGTCCATGCATCACTGAGCGAGTAAAGGCCGCGCGCCTTGAAATAGGCTCTGGTGAGCCCCGAGTTACAGACCTGGTCTTGCTCAGCCTCCATAACCCCTTGCTGGAGATGATCGTCCACGGCTCTTGGGCACCCAACTTGCGCAACGCCTCGGCCCGGCTCTTGGGACGCTTCCACTGCTTCGGCAGGAAGCAGCGCAGTCGCCTTCGGATCCAGGCATCTATCCGTTGCATCGTGCTTCGGGTTTCCGCCAGCCGGTATTGTTTCGATCATGTCTCTGCTTCGCAGTTACCTCTTGCGACGGGCTTTCGAGACCCTTGGCGTGGCCACCCACGACGGCCGCTTGCGGTGATGTGTTACTCCCTGAATTAGGCCGTACAAGACCTCAGGATCCGGCGAACCTTACGCTCGTGAGCCAACACACACAGGGTTGCCACATATGCCGCATGCGAAAACTGTGCCTGTGGCGCGTGCATGCCCGAAAGGGCAGCGGCCGCGTTTTCTAAGTCGCTGTCCGGCGCCCGGTGCGCCGATTTCGCCATGGACCACAGGCGAATGATGTGGCGTCGCTCCTCGGCCACGGCCAAGCCGTGGAGTGCAGCAAACAGCTGCCTGAATACCGTGTTCATCTGTAACTTTGGAACTCCATGATTGCGGGAGATTTGAGTGTGTGCCCTTTTACGCCACTTTGTCAATATGACACAACAGAATTTGCTGCAACACAACAGATATGAATTATTGGGGGTCTTGGGTCGTGGGCCCCTGCTCCGCCGCAACCTGCTGCACCGGGTGTTGGAGGCGCTGCGTAACCCCAGCCGGATTCAACCCCAGGTCGAAACCGACCCACCCATAAGTCTTTGTTTAAACATTCGGTAACCTTCCGCGCTGGACAACCCACCGCGGATCCTGTACCCAGCAACCGGGCATCCCAAACCCGAGCTCCTGTGCACGAATCTTCGAGACGTCATCCTCCATCCCGGTGGGGCGAGCGAAGAGCCGTGATTCCAGTCCCTGATGCAGGCGCATCACTCCCTGGGGCGCTGCCGAAGATCGGCCATCCCCGTGGTATGTGGCCACCTTGGGTGAGGCATTGGGGGCCCTGCTGCGCTTCTCCGCGGCGGCTTGGAAGTGCGCGGCGCGCGATGCCTGGAGCGGGTGGGATTCCGCCACCCATATGACCGCCGGCACCTCATCGCCAACAGCAGCCGCTGTCTGATCCTGCCGCAGCCCCACTACCCGAACCTTGCTTCCCGCGTGCTCGCCTTGTGCGCGCGCCGGCTGCGGCGGGACTGGCGGGCCTGTTGCGGTTTTCGGCGCACCCGCGAGGGCTCAGCGTTCAGCCAGAAGCGTCCTAGCGCGTATTCGTCCGGCCCCTGCACTCGCACACACTCAAGCCCGACTGTCGCGGCCCGGCCTTGACCCTCAGTACCGCCACGGAGCCCGGAAGATCATGTTACCGCCGCACAGAGGCGTTCGCGGCGCGGCGGCGGCGCCACCCGTTGCCGGTGGTGTGGGCCATCGCCGCCGCCGCGATCCAGTGGGGGAGGCGCGGCTACCAAGCGCTCAGCCTGTGGGCCGAAGACTGGGACCAGAAGGCGCGGGCGCGTTGTCGTTGCCGTGATCGTCAGCAGCGCTACCAGGTCCCCAGCCGCACCGTCTTCCGCGAGGTGCTGACCCGCGTGGCCCCCATCCAATGGGACCGCGACCAGCAAAGCTGGAACGTCCACTGCGCCGGCCTCGATGAGGGCCTGGCGGTCGACGGCAAGACCCGGTGCAAGGCCAGCGACGATTCGGGCTGTCAGACCCACATCCTCGGCGCCGTCGGTCACCAGACCCAGACCTGCGACACCCCCAAAAAAGTCGGCGCCCTGCTCGCAGGCAACGGTGACGCAGTCAAACAGACCCACGCAATCGGGATGGTCATCCCCGTCCTGGAAGCCCTCGACCTCGCCGGCCAGACCCTCGCCACCGCTGCCTTGCTGACCCAGCGCAAGTTAGCCACCGACACGCTCGCGCGTAACGCCCACGCTGTCTTCACCGTCAAAGCCCACCAGCCCTCGCTCCGCGCCGCGATCCGCATGCTGTTCGAGCACCGCAATCAGCCCGACTTCAGCGCGCCCCCCACCTTGGCCCATGGCCGCATTGAATAGCGCGCGCTCTGGACCAGCACCCGTCGCAACGACTAGCTCGACTTTCCCGGCGTCAACAGGGGCTTCGTCATAGAACGCCATCCGCTCGAGAAACAGACCAGCAAGACCGCGACCGAAAACGTCTACGGTCTCACCAGGCATACCCCGGAATCCGCTCACGCCATACGCGTACTGGGCTTAAACCGCGGACACTGGTCAATCGAGAACGGCTGCCACTACCGCCTCGACTGGCACTGGGATTAATAGCGTTGCACCCTCCGCACCGGCCACGGCCCCGAGAACATCACGGCTCTCCTTCGCTTTGCGATCGGCATCCTCAACTCCAGATCCAACGCTACTGTCGCCGCCACCATCCAACGTTTGGCACGCAACACCCGCTGGGTCTTCGACTACCGGCCCATGACCAACCCCTCGCGACTCACCATTCAATCCCTTCCGCTCCAGATGGGCTAGAACGGATTAGCCGTGACTGGTCTCTGCCGATGTCTTTCGACTATGCATGTATTTCGGTTACACGTCTCCCCTGAAGAAGTTATCAGCACCCCTGAGGTAGCCATGAACACACTTGCATCGATGCACTCTCTGCCTACCGGCGAGGTGGTTGGTCTCGCCCGGGAGAACGGTCGGACACTCTCAGCGTATCTACAAGACCAGTGCTGAAATCCAGCAGATTGAGATCTTCGATGACGCCGGTGCGGCCCATCCAGTGCGCGTTCCAGTCTCAGCGCTCCGGTTGCTCGTCGAAGTATTGACAGAAATCGGTGCGGGTAACGCCGTCAGTATCATCCCGATTCATGCGGGATTGACCACCCAGGATGCGGCGGATGTGCTGAAAGTCTCGCGCCCGTTCATGATTCAACTATTGGAACGTGGCGAAATACCATTTCACAAGATCGGCACCCATCGCCGTCTCCGGTACGTCTTGTCACCCCGCAGCGCCTCCGGCGCCTCTTGGGCTTTGAACTCGGGTTTGTGCTTCTATCTCTTACCTTTCATCTCTGGGTTCATCATCAGGTTGCCCAGAACTAAACCACCTGCCCAAATTATGGTGACCACTTCAGACCCTGACGGCAGAACAGAGCTGACGGAAGCACCGTGGCTTCAAATTCTTGTCCGATGTGGTTGCTGGATTTCGGCTTGAGGGCGGCTCGGAGTCGTAGTGACACTCGGTGAAACCGAGACGCAGGATAATCAGCAGATCCCCGCCTGAGTCAGACCGGCCGTATACCAGACTTGCCTATATCTCTGACGATGCTGAAAGTGACGAAAGGAAACAGCATCGGCGCGAACGACACACATCGCCCGCTTTCACGCAGGTCGGTGATGTCAATCCTCATCTTATTTTAAAGTGTTCCTCAGAGGGGCTTCATCTTGGGGCGTTAATCTGTGATCCATGAAAATTGGTTTTGGTTGGGACGCTCGATGCACTAGCCAGTGGCCGAACATGTTGTATCCAACCGATCAATCACAGAGGTTTTCGAGAATGAAGAAAAACGGGACTTCGGCACCGCTACTGACCCTCGGGCTGGTCGCAAGCCTGACCTCTCTGTCTGGGTTAGCCAATAATGAGCAATTCGATGACAGCGTCCCTTTAAGGAGCGATAAATTTACGCTCAAGACTAGCCTCACCAATCTGGT
>JAJRDJ010000148.1 GCA_028678445.1 Methylococcaceae bacterium | reverse complement strand
GCGCTCGGTGACACGGGTCTCGATGGTCTCGCGGATGATCTCCGCCAGGGTGGCCGCACTGGATTCCACCGGCGCGGTGCAAGGAATGTCACCCACGGTGCGGAACCGGCATAGCAACGTTTCCACGGACTCGCCTTCCTGGACCGGAGTCAAAGGCGTGACCGGCGTCAGCAGCCCGCCCCGACGGACCACTTCCCGCGGATGCGCGAAGTAAATCGAAGGCAGTTCGAGACCTTCGCGTTCGATGTACTGCCAAACATCCAGCTCGGTCCAGTTCGAGATGGGGAACACCCGCATGTTCTCCCCGGGCCGGACGCGGGTGTTGTAAAGCTCCCAGAGTTCCGGGCGCTGGCGCTTGGGGTCCCATTGTCCGAACTCGTCGCGGAAGCTGAATACCCGCTCCTTGGCCCGGGCTTTCTCCTCATCGCGGCGGGCGCCGCCGACGCAGGCATCGAAGCCATGCTCGGCGATAGCTTCCAGCAGAGTAACGGACTGGTGGGGGTTGCGCGATTCCAGGGTATGGCGCAAACGCACCGTCCCGCGCCGAATGGAGTCTTCGACCTCGGCCACCCTCAGCACGCAGCCATAGCGGGCAGCCATGCGGTCGCGGTAGCCGATGACCTCGGGGTAATTGTGGCCGGTGTCTACGTGAAGCAGGACGAAGCCTATCTTCTCCGGATGGAACGCCTTGTAGGCCAGATGCAGGACTACGGCGGAATCCTTGCCGCCGGAGAACAGCAGCGCAGGATTGCGGCATTCCGCCGCGACCTCGCGCAGGATGAACAGCGCTTCCGCCTCCAGCGCGTCGAGATGGCTGAAATAGGTTGCGGACTCGTCCCACCGATACTTTCGAAAATCATCCCCGGTGGAATCCCGTTGCAATGCAGTTTGTTGGTTCATGGTCATCCTCTCGTAAAGTAAATCACTGAGCCATCAGTCCGAGCCCAGCCCATTCGCCGGCCGCGTAACGGCTGAGATCCTTTTCGCCGAAATGCCACAAGTGCAGCCAGCCGTGATCTATCAGTTGTTGCACCACGGTGTGCTGCTGAATCACGCGCTCGATAGCGGCTCTTGGCGAATCAATGACTGCCGTGAGACGCAACGGCTCGTGCATCCATTGCTTGCCATTGTGCAAGGATTGCTTGGACAAGCCGATTCGCAAATCCCCGCCGTTGCCTTCGAAAACACCGATGTGACCGCCGACCACATTGTGCAGCACTTTGTTGCCGCTGCCGAGGTGATCCGGATCGCAAACGGATGCGTGGTATTGCCAGTTGATCCAGTGCGTGACCAGCATCGGGGCAGTCATCAGCAATTCCAGAATGCTGCCGTCTGGATCGTTCTCTGAAGCGTAGTCGTGCAGGAATGTGCGTCCGTCCAGCACGACGCCCTGGGTACGGCTTCTGGGCGCGATGATGAACGAGGCGTTGCCGGCCAAGCCCCATTCAGGGCGTGTCTGTGCGCCATCATTGGCTCGGCGACGCACCTGCTCCAACAGATCTGCATGCCCGCCGCGCGGATCCAGCGCCAGATCGGGAGCGCGCTCACGTCTTACCTGGTCGCAGGCGCAATCGAACACCGACTGCACGCGCCCGAGCCTTTCCCGCGCTTGAGGCGGCAGCAAGTCCTCGTCGAACCATTCGACTTCATCGGTCGTGGTGTTGTGCAATGCAGCCAGAAACCCGGTTTCCGACGGTATGGCGATGTTCTTCTCTGCCAAGCCCGCGCGCACGGCAGGATCGTTGAGGAGTTGCGCCAGTACGCGGGCATTCACTTCACCGGTCTGGCCGCAGCACGCGCCGCAATCGAGCGCCGCGGCGTGGGCGTTGTTAACGCTCTGGCTACCGTGGCCGACCAGCAGCACGAGCGGCGCTAGGTCATGATCGAGCCCCATGGCGTGCAGGATTGTGGCTGCGAGATTCACCTTGTCGCTTAGATCCAGACCGGTCAGCGTTGGCCGGCACAGCGAACGGTAGCGCGCGGGCATGCCAGCCAGATCGTCACGGGGACGCGGTTGCGCAGAGGGGCTCAACCAGCCCGCCAGTTTGCCTAGATAGCCCAAACCTGCGGCCTCAACGAAAGAAAACGCGGCCCCAGGCCAGCGACTATTGGCCTGCCATTGTGTCGACCAGGCGAACCTGCGCAGACGGGCCTGCTTCGCAGCGCGTTGCTCGCTGGCCGAGTTCTCATGGTCGCCGGCTTCCTCGGCCATGACGCAGTCCGAAACTTCCAATGCCGGCGCAAGAAGTCCCGGCAGTTGGGGACGGCGGGCGTTCGTCGCAAACGGGGTGTAAGCGATGGGTAGCCCAAAGAAGCCCGCAAAGCCGATGGTCTGAATCGACGGCGACACTGTTTCCAGAGCACGCCGGAGCCGCTCGCTGCGGACGTCGATGCAGAAAGCGGCCTGCACTTCAACTTCCGATCGAGATGACTCAAGGGTATGTGGAAGAAAAGCTGTGCTGAGCTTGCGCGCCAGTTGCCGTTGATAACCTGCTTCCAGAGCGAATTGCCAAACTTCGTCGACCCACAACGCACGCTCCGCGTCCGCCAGCAGCACCGGTGCGTGACTCCACGCCGCATGCAAGGCAGCAAAGGCACGTTGTGCGGAGGAATCGGCTTTGCACTCGAGCAAAACGGCACCCCAAGCCAGCCGAATGGCCAGTAGCTCGCGCAGATGATTGTCGCTTCGGCCTTCCTGTTTCGCCTGCCACCCCAGATAGGCGCACCAGGACGCCCATCCATTGACAGTCAGCAGCACAGCCTCCAGATAATCGGCCCAGGCATCCTGCGGAAGCCCAAGACGAATCATGGCCCATTTTTCTGCATCCTGCCGTGTCGCCGGCAACGCGCTCAATCGTTTACCGAGATCGGGCAAGCCCATCAACACGCCGATGCCATGGTCATGAGTCAGTGTATCCCGCCAGAAGGCATAGAGCCCTTGGCCGCGGTCGGGCTGCCAATCGGCCTGGTGCTCGTCAAAGAAGGCTGCGCAGGTCTGACTCACCTGCTGGGTGATTGCCTGCCGCCAGGACAGACGCGTGTGACGTGCCGGGTCGTCATCCAGCACATCGATGAGCAGCGGCAGGTGCGTGACCTCCGGCATCTGCTTCAAGGCATCGATGCACGGGGCTGCGCGCTCTTCACCGTGCTGCAGTGTTGCGAGCCCACAAGACAGGTCTTGTTGGGTCATACGGCCCTTCGCCCAAGCTTCACGCAAGTATTCGCGCGTGGGAAATACCTGGATATTTCCGAGCACCGCCATACGTGCCGCAACTTGCCGCAGAGGGCGATTGATCCGGCCCCAGTGCGGATTGACTGCGATGGCGCGATCCAATGGCCATGCGGGCGCGATGGACTGGCAGGCTTGCTCGCAGGCTGCATCGATTTGAGCGTCAGTCGTCTTGCTAACGTGCGGCTCATCGTGGTCTGGGAAAGGGGCAGATGGATACAAAGGGCCGGCTCCTTCAGGAATGCAGGCGTTGTGGGTGTCTATGATGTTCACGATGTTGTTCTCCTCGAAGAGATCTTATTGCGTAAATGTGGTCGTTTCCGTGCCAGGCCAGTCAGTCTGTCGCGCGGGAGAAGCAGCGCCCGACCAACATGTCGGCCACAGTCTTAGGGCGAGGCGGGTATAGAATTCATCGATGTAAAACCCCGCATAGCTCCATCGCCGCCATGTGCCCCAACTGCCTTGACGCCACTGCAAAGTCGCCAGCCCCAGATACATAAGGCTCATGCCTGCCAAGGCCACGAGGCCGGCCCCGTGATGGGGTGTATTGCTTAACCCCAGCGGAACGGCATGAGCCAGCAGGACTGCCAGCATCAGAAACGCCACCATGCCAATGCCCGCAAGCAACCGTTGCCATGTCGGCGGAGCCGCATCATCGACTGGCTGAGGGAGCCAGAACATGGGAGCCCAAGCCGCTGACAGGGCGGCACTCCACCACCAGGGCCAGATCGCACCGGTGTTGGCGACCAGATTTTGCACCAGCGCGACGATTGCAAATGCAAGCAATGGTGCCGCCAGCAGGCTGATGCGTCTCGTTGGGGCTGTAACGTGCAGCATCCGCAGCCGCGTTTGCCGCACGATCATGGAAGCCGAAAGGAAGGTGTGGGCCTTGTACAGCGAATGCCCAATCAGGTGCAGTATGGCCAGTTGGTAAAGGCCCAGTCCGCATTCGAGCACCATGAAGCCCATCTGCGCGACCGTGGACCACGCCAGGCGAACCTTGATGCTGATGCGCGTCAGCATGACGAAGCCGGCCAGCAGCGCGGTGCCGAGCCCGAATATCACCAGCAACCAGCGGGCGATCGACGACGCTTCCAGCAGCGGGGAGAAGCGGATGAGGATAAACCCTCCCAGATTAACCACCCCGGCGTGCAGGAGCGCGGAAACCGGTGTCGGAGCTTCCATGACCTGGATCAGCCAGCCGTGAACGGGCAGCAGCGCGGTACGTACGATCACAGCCAGTACAAGGCATACGGCGCTGATTTCCATAGCCACGGAAGCGTCTTGGCCACCGACCTGCCGCAACAGGTCAGAAATCGAGCCACTGCCTACGCCTAGGTAAGCCGATACCGCAGCGATGATGAGCAATGCATCAGCCGCCCGGTCGGCTAACTGCTTCTTATGCGCGGCAAGCAGGGCGAAGGGCCGCTCCGGGTAGAAACACAGCAAGCTTTGAAGGGCCTTGCCAGCTAATGCCCAGGCCGCAATCAACACAAGCCAATGATTGGCCAGCAACAGGACATGAACGGTCGCCAAGACGACTGCAAATCCAGCGATGTAGCGTGTCTGGCCGGGCTCGCCTTGTAAATAGCGCGCAGAGAACCGCCCAATCACCATACCCAGCAGTTGGACAAGCACGGCGATCAGACTGCCGAGCACGTTCACCGCCAGGCCCGGCACATAGCGGCTGAGTGCGCCTTCATCACCAGGCGGGGCGGCCATCTGCAGGCCAAACGTGACCAGCGTGCACAGGAAAGCTAGGCTGGACAGAACCGTGAACAAAGCCCAGATGCTGCTGCCGTTATCGTCGGGATCCCCCCGCACGGAAGCCGCCCTCCAAGCGACGAAAAGCATGATCGAGGCGGGAGCTATTGTGCTGGCCGCGCCAAACAGGTCGAACAATTTCATGGCGATCTCCACGTCAATTTGATGAGGGCATGGTATTCGCCAAGAAGTGTTCTGTAAAATACAATGAAATGAACGTTATGTTCTGTAAAATGGAATGAATGAACTTAGAACAGCTTAACTTCCATCACCTCTTCTATTTCTGGCGGGTCGCTAAGGTCAGTCACCTCACGAGGGCGGCCCAAGAGCTTCATACCTCCCAATCGGCTTTGTCTGCGCAAATTCGTCAGTTGGAAGATCGTCTTGGCAGCACGCTCTTTGCTCGCGAGGGACGCCGTCTGGTGCTTACCGATAACGGGCATCTTGTCTTTTCCTACGCTGAGGGCATATTTGGATTAAGCCAGGAAATGCTTGACAGTTTGCAAGGACTCAACGACGGAACAACAAGACTTCGGGTGGGTGGCGTCGCCACCATGTCGCGCAACTATCAGGAAAACTGGATCCGTCCCGCACTCGCAAATCCCCATGTCGTATTGACCCTGGAGTCCGGTTTACTAGATTGGCTGCTGGATCGATTACTTCGGCATCAACTCGACGTGGTGCTTGCAAATGAGACGGTACCGGTCGATCCAGATCGCCCTTTGCACTGCCGGTTTCTGGGTAGCCAGTCCGTTTCACTGGTTGGCCATGCCATGACTTGGCAAGGTCGGAAGCTACGCATTCCGGATGATTTGCATGAGGTGGATATTGCCCTTCCTGGCACACGTCACGCGCTGAGGGCACAGTTTGATGCCCTTTGTGAATCCGCGGAAATAAAACCGCGACTGCGAGCGGAGGTCGATGATATGGCTTTGCTTCGCCTAATAGCCCGAGATAGTGGCTGGCTGACTTTATTGCCTGAGATCGTCGTACAGGACGAACTGAGCGGCGGAAGTCTAGTGGTGGTTGGGGAGTCCTCTCAGCTTCAGGAGCGCTTCTATGCCATCACTGCACCACACCGCAGTCGGATCGATGTGCTGGAGCAGCTGCTGACCAAGTCGCATGGGATTTTGTCAGAATGTAAGCCTTGGGCAAAACCACCTTGCAGCTCAATCCCCTTTCTGGACTCGCCGTAACGGCAGTAATTCATCGAAACGGCTGTTCGGCCAGGTGGGGAGTTTTTCTAAGGCTTCTTTAAGCCAGGAGACGGGGCTGAGGCCATTGAGTTTAGCGGTACCCAGCAGGGTGTAAACCCACTCCATTCCGAAAAAGCATCTGATAGCGTAAGTTATTGAATATGAACTCTTATAGTCTGGGCAATGGCAGGATTATCGGGTGCGGCGCTGGGTGATCTGCAGTTGGCAAAACGGCTGATCCGGTTGGTGGACGACCTGTCCGCCCAGCCGACGCAACGCATCCCGCTGGCTTGCCGCGGGTTGGCCGAAACCAAGACGGCCTACCGCCTGCTGGACCATGAGGCCATGGATTGGTGGGTACGGTTGACCGCTCACGGCGAGCCGACGACAACCCGGATGGGCCAGGAAAACTGGGGGTTGTGTCTGCAGGACACCACCGCACTGGTAGGCCGTAAAGGGGATAGTCATCCCGGCCTCATGGCACTTTGGGAGGGCCTGATAAAGCTCCTGGCCTATGTCACCGCAACCCGTCAAGGAACTGAGCACAGGCGTCCTCGTCAGGCAACCAGTCGGCAAATTCAGGATAGGTCCACGGATCGTTGCGCCCAGCGCTGAGGACAATAGTAGGCAGGGGCGTAGCGTGCTCAACGGGGTCCATCACTATCGGCATCGTGGCCCGACCGGGGTTGGCAAAATGACCCTCCCCCTCAGAGATGATGGGGGTTGTGGGCCAGGCGGCGCGGAGGTAGTGCAGAACCCGTTTGAGGATGGCGGCTTTCTCGGCACCGGTCGGGCGCTTGCCGGGACGGAGCGCCGCCGTGATGAACTGGCCGTACAGCCCCGCAAAGATAAAGAGCGGCCGGTAACCGTGGTTGCCATCGTGGTGGTGGCAAAAGATCAACTCCGGTTGCCCATGGGCGGCATCCTCGGCATGATCCATATCCAGCACGATCACGGCGGGCGGTTGGGCATAACGGCCGATGAACTGATCGGCGAAGGCTTGCGCCATACCCTACAGCGCCCGTTGCGACGCCGCGTTTTCCAGGGCCGTAGCACCCTGCTCAAAAGAGGGACTCGCTCAGAACCAAGACCAGCGTGGGAAGTGCCAGTATGAACCAATGCTCCCGCGCCCATTGCCGTGACCAAGTGGAGAAGTGGTCTTTGGTTGGAAATTTGTTAGCCAACATCCTCCGGGTATGGCGGTAGGCGAACAATGTCAGGGCTACCAAGAGACTGAACCCAATCCATGCGGTATACATCTGTGCGGTGTGTCCCTCCACATGAAACAGGCTTTCCAGGAGATGCTCAAGCAACAGCTCAAGTATCTCGACCACTATGTGCAGCCCATGTAGCGTGACTCCAAGGAGAGTGTCCCAGAAGAACCAGAGGACTAGAACCGCCACCGAGAGCTTGAATGAGTGTGTGAACTGGGATGTTTGATTCATTGGCTTTAACCTCCTCGACGTTACAGTCATGCTGATCATGTCGGTGCTATGGAGTGAGGAATCAAGGATGACCACAGCCGTGATCGTCGCAAGTGCCTTGACGGATGTCGCTGTTCAACGGCTGATCACGACCCGCTCCAAAGGCTGGCGCATCCGCCAGCAGCTGGCCGAGCAGAGTGCCCAGGCCGAGATCATCCACGCGACCGAACGCCGACAGCCGTATCCGGCCAACCTGGTCGATCACCACCAGCGAGGGCGTTCCGCGCAATTGATAGGCCTGCATCGTGTGGGGCACCGCTTGGGCGGCGGAGGGCCGGTCCACGCCAATCGGAAAACTCAGCCGGTATTCATGGATAAAGGCGGCCAAGGCCACTGGCGGCATCGCCTCGTGGTGCTCGAACACCGTATGCAAGCCAATGACGACAATGCCCTGCTCCGAGAACCGCTCATGCACCGCTTGTGCCTGTGGCACGCCGTGGCTGACACAGCCGGGACAGAGCATCTGGAACGCATGCAAAACGATGATGCGGCCACGCAAGGCATCCAGCGTCAGCGGCTCTGGGGCGTTGAACCACTGACTGACATTCAAGGGCGGTGCTAGGGGGTAGGTAGACGGCATGGGTCACCTCTTGGCTTAGTGGACAGAGGAATGCTCTTCAGGATCTCGCTCATTACCAAGGACCTTGGAGAGCAGGGTGTTCACTGGCTGCTCAAGCTTCATCAGCATA
The DNA here is from genome assembly GCA_028678445.1 of Methylococcaceae bacterium. Lineage (GTDB taxonomy): Bacteria > Pseudomonadota > Gammaproteobacteria > Methylococcales > Methylococcaceae > UBA6136. Next base: position 159 of record JAJRDJ010000148.1, on the reverse strand, counting down.
CTGATAGATGGGGCTGATCTGGCTGCCAGGCGGTAGGTTGATTAGTTCCTTGATGACACCGTCGTTTAATCCATAGACCCAACCATGTAGCGTAGGTCGGCGTTCCTGCTTCCAGGCACTTTGGATGATGGAGGTATGGGCAAGGTTATAAATCTGTTC
>JAJRDJ010000020.1 GCA_028678445.1 Methylococcaceae bacterium | reverse complement strand
GCCATCCCGGATGACCCACTTCAGACACAGAGGTTGGGAAATTGCGGAATGACTGTCCGGGGCATTCCTCACCCACCCTTATGTTCTCCAAGTAACAGATTCCAAGGGGCATCTGTTGCATTGGCTGTCTTATCCTGGCGATCCTGGTACTTGATCGAAAAAATGCCAACGCGCGGAAACCATGACACCAAAAGCATGTCCCATACAACGAAAAAACAACAAGGAGACAAATCGTGGCAGAAAATTCTTTGAACGGTTCAGAGTCATCAGCCATTCAGGAAATGCAAGCCAGCTTGCCCATATCGGATGATGTGCTGGCGCTGATAGTCATCATTTCCTTACTCGTGCTCGCCATCATCGAATTTCGAAGGCCCTATCTACAGCCCGGCATCAGGGTGATAAAAGATTCGTATCTAACGAATTTGACCCTATTCCTGTTCAATGACATCACGCTGTCTTTGTTGTCGATACCCGCGCTGTATCTTGCCGCGCAGCAATTTGAAGGTTTTGGCCTCTTGAGCGGCCTGCCCGATGGCCCCGGAAAATACCTGATTTCTTTCGTGTTGCTCGACTTAGCCATGTTCGGCTGGCATTACCTGAGCCATCACTCGGACTGGTTGTGGAAATTTCACAGAGTCCATCACAGCGACATGACCCTGAATGTCACCACCGGCCTCCGGTTCCACATGGCCGAACTGTTGTTGGAAGCCCTGGTACGCGTGGTCTTCATAGCCCTCATTGGTGTCACTGCCGGAGTCGTGCTGTTCACGCAAACCCTGATCTCGATCTTCGTGCTTTTCCATCACACGAACATCACTTTCCCGCACGAAAAAGAATGGGCCCGGATATTCATCGTGCCCCGCCTGCATCGTGTGCATCATTCCATTCTCAGGGAAGAACATGACAGCAACTATGGCGCGGTATTCTCGTTCTGGGATCGGCTGTTTGGTACCCTGAAGGACAAGGAACCCGTGGCCATCGGACTGGTGGATGCCGAGGTAGTTTCTATTCAGGACATCCTCAAAAAAGGGTTTAGGTTCCGCTCACATAAAATCAGTCTGGGCGTGCTGCTGGATTACATTCAGGACACTCTGAGAAGAGGCAACTACGTGCGGAAGCCGGCCTACGCACGCGCGGGTGGCGAGGAGGACAGTCAACAGGATCAATCCTGAGCGCCTGCCCAAGACACGTTGGGTTCATGAAGGGGGAGGTGAACCTTAGCCTGTATATCGAAAGAGTCCTTGGGGCAACGGGCTGATGGAATCGGCAGAGGCGGGTTAATCCTTATCCTCGAGCCCCGACGACATGGGTGCCAGCGCGACCGTTCCATCGGATCGGCAGACAATAACAATAAAGAACAAGAAAAATGTTCCCCCATTTGTCACGCTTCAAGACCCTCTCGGAGTCCCGGCTCCACCTTCTAAAACAGGTTGTTTTCCTTTCCTCGTGCCTCCCGGCTCTGGTCTTGGCGACGCGAACGGCGTTTGGAACCCTTGGTCCGGATCCGGTCGACACGTTGACGCGGAACACCGGCATCTGGGCGTTGAATTTCCTGCTGCTAACTCTGGGCATGGCAACCTTGCGCAAGTTGCTGGGTTGGCTATGGCCTTTGCGTATGCGGCGGATGCTGGGGCTTTTCTCTTTTTTCTACGCCAGCCTGCACCTCGCCACTTACGTGAGCTTCGACCATTTTTTTGATGTTGCCGGCATGCTGAATGACGTCATCAAGCGGCCATTCATCACCGCCGGGGCATTCAGTTTCGTAGTGCTCGGACTGCTTGCCGCCACCTCGACCAAGGCCATGATTCGCCGGATAGGTGCCCACTGGAAACCCTTGCACCGCCTGGTGTATCTCGGCGCGATCAGCGGTGTCCTGCACTACCTCTGGCTCGTAAAGCGTGACATCACCGAACCCGGCATCTATATCATCGTGCTGTGCGGGCTGCTCTCTTCCCGCCTGATGAAATCGAGATCCCGGCGCTAAGCGTCAGAGCCCGCTTGCCGTTCGAGCCTTTCAAGCTCCTCCGGCGTATTGATATTGGCCAGCACCTCGGGACGGTCGCTGAAATCGACGGCCAACCAGGCATGCCGTCTAATCCAGTTTTCGACCTTACGCTCGCCACGGGCAAGATAGGCTTCGAGATCGTCCGCGAGGCAGGTTGCCGCCAGCATCACCACCGGATGCAGCCGTTCCCCATCATGGGCCACCGCGATGGAGGCGTTCGTTTCGCCAAGCCGTTTCACCAGGCGGGCCAGTAATTCAGCCGTAAGCAGCGGGGTATCGCAGGGGACAGTCAGGACGTAAGGCGTCGCGGTTGCGCGCATCGCGCTGAGCAGGCCAGCGAGCGGACCAGCAAATCCGTCGGTCAGATCGGAGATGACGGGATACCCAAAATCCCGATACAGCGCGGGGTTCCGGTTGGCGTTGATAAGGAGGGTAGCGGCGACACCGCGCAGGGCCTCCAGTGCATGGCAAACCAGGGGTTGTCCCCGCCATGGCAGCAAGCCCTTGTCCGCGCCTCCCATGCGCCGCCCTCGCCCGCCCGCGAGGACCACGCCGGTGACGAGAGCAGAGGGGCTATTCATGCCGGGGGTCTACATGGATTCTGAGTAGGAAGGCGATGATCGGCCAGTGTTGCGGATGCGCGAATGCGCTGACTCAGCCGGTTCCCTTAAAACGAAATCTCATCTTCAAAATCGCCGGCCTGGTCAAAGAGGGCGGGCCGTTCATTGATCTTCCGGGTGCCTGTATCGTCCGAGGAGAGTGCGGGACGATCATCACTCTCCCCGCGCCGCTTCCGCACCTCATAGGCGGACAAAACCCCGGTGACCGTGACATTCAGGCCCGTCTGAATACGACCATCACGCTCCCATTGGCTGATCCTCGCGTTACCCGAGAGGGACACGGCATCCCCGGGACCGAGGCGCCCCAGTTTTTGCCCATCCGCGCCAAAGGCGATTACGCTGGCGAACACATGATCCGGTTCATCTTCCCGCTGGCCTTGAATCGGAATGCGTAGCGATGCGGTGCAATAAGGCTGGCCGTTCTTGCCTACGCCAGGTCTTGGGGGTCTGGTCAGCTTGCCGGTGATGAGTACGTTGAACATGCAAGAGGAAGACAAAAAACCCGCTTAAGTGCTATTGATGCGGGCTTCGCGGGTTGTATCGGAATGGAATTTGGTTAAGCTTTGGTGCCGGAGGTCGGAATCGAACCGACACTTGGTTTCCCAAACCAGATTTTGAGTCTGGCGCGTCTACCAGTTTCGCCACTCCGGCGGCAGATTAGGCAGTATACCCGCTCAGTCGTGCTAATTCTATCCTCATGATCATTCGCGGAACTCAGGCTGTGTTCGATCCGCCGAGTTGGTACCATCCCCGTCCATGCGCAAAAGTGACTTCTTCTACGAATTGCCGGAATCTCTCATTGCCCAGGCACCACTTGAGGAGCGCGGCGGAGCGCGGCTGTTGTGTCTCGATGAACACGGACAGCCCCGGGACCGGTTATTTACTGACCTTCCCGGTTTGTTGCGCCCTGGCGATCTGCTGGTGCTCAACGACACGCGGGTCATGCCGGCGCGACTGTATGGACGGAAGGCAACGGGGGGCCATGTCGAGATACTTATAGAACGGGTACTGGAGCCCAATCTGGCTTTGGCGCATGTCAGAGCCAGCAAGTCGCCCAAACAGGGCAGCCTGATAATACAGGAGGGCGGGTTTGCTTGCCGGGTAGTTGAACGCCGCGAGGATTTCTTTGTGTTGCAATTCACCGGCGGTATCAGTGTGGAAAAAGTATTGACGGCGGTCGGTCACATACCGTTACCGCCATACATTGCCCGACCCGACAGCGCAGCGGATCGCGAACGCTACCAGACGGTTTTTGCCCGCTCAG
>JAJRDJ010000147.1 GCA_028678445.1 Methylococcaceae bacterium | reverse complement strand
GACCCCCGGGAAATCGCCCGTTTGTGTCGCGAAATCGAGGAGCGCCATGGGCGGACCCGCCAAAGTCAGAAATTTTCATCGCGCACGCTGGATGTCGATCTGATCCTGTATGGGGACACCGTACTCGAAGAATCCCCACTGCACCTGCCGCGGGATGAAATCACCCGCTATGCTTTCGTACTGGAACCCTTGGCGGAGATAGCTTCAGAGCACCGCCATCCCGTGACCGGCCAAACCTACGCGGAACTCTGGGCCGCCTTCGATAAGTCCGGACTGGAGCAGAAAAAAATCGCACCGGCCGCCTTGGTCAAATAAACACGCTGCGACCCCCATCCACGGCCAGAATCTGACCCGTGACATACGGCGTATCCTGGATGAAAAACCGCACGGCGCGGGCGATATCTCCGGGCGAACCGGAACGCCCTAGGGGCACCCGCGTCAGCAGCTCCGCCTGCCCTGCTGCGTCCTGACCCTCTGCTGGCCACAGGATGGCGCCCGGCGATACCCCATTGACCCGAACATCCGGCGCCAGCTCCACGGCAAGCGCCCGGGTCAGCGCCGCGAGACCCGCCTTGGCGACGGAATAGACCGGGTAGCCCTTGAGCGGCCGCTCGGCATAGACATCCACGATATTGACGATCGACCCGTGCTGACGACGTAACGGCTCCGCGGCCGCCTGAGCCAGAAAAAACGGAGCTTTCAGATTACTGCCCAGCAATTCCTCCCATTGCGGCTCCGCCACTGTTCCCACGGGGGTCGGATAAAACGCCGAGGCGTTGTTGACTAGCCCGTCGAGCCGGCCCCAGCAGGCCACAGCCTGCTCGATCAGCATGGGAAAGGTGGCGATGGCGGATAGATCAGCCGGCCATAATCGCACCGAGTCCGGTCTTGCCGCGTTGAGAGTCGCGGCCAGCGCCTCCGCCTCGAGGCCGGAACGGTGATAGTGCATAAGGATGCTAAAGCCCGCCCGGTGCAGCGACCGAACGATTTCGGCGCCGATGCGCCGCGAGGCGCCCGTGATCAGGATGACCTTACCTTCATCGCTCATGGACCCACCTCGCTGGTAATCAATTCCCTGCTCTCCCGGTTCTCATGCCCCGAACACTCGAACTGGGCAAACCACTGTCCAGCCCCGTTCGTTGCCGAGGGGTCATAGTACAGCGAGGCCAATTGCAAATGCCCTATAGGCCCGAGTTCCGGCCCCGGAACCAGGGAGCGGAACGGCACCCCCCCTAACAACTGGTGCGTGATGGTCTGAAACAACAGCGATAGACGGGATTCCCTCACCATCGTGTCCAACATATGCGGGCCAGCGATCAGATAAATGGTTCGATACCCCAGATCACCAAGGTGCCGAGTCAGCGCAGCCCCTTCCACCATGCTGCCCAGCCCTGCGAACAGCACCTCGAACCCCTGCTCCCGCCAATAGGCAACCCGGGCGGGATCAGCGGCCGCTCCCGTCGCGATATAGCAGGGCTGATCATGGGTCCGCAACGAATCCGACATGGGAAAATCCAGGCTGGCGCTGGCGATCACCACGGCGGGCTGAGGCGGCAAACCCTGTTTTACCCGCCACTGCGCCAGATCTGCCCCCCGTTCATGCCCGCCGATCTGCAGGATATTGCCCAGATGACCGTGCGCCAGTGCCCGCAAATACCCGCCATGGGTAATCAGGCAATCCGCCTGACATTCCAGTTCCAAAAAGAGGCGGAAATCATCCGGAGTCGTCATTGACTTCGGCAAATAAGGCACCCCCGTTGCATCCTCGAGCGCGATGCGCCCGTCAAGGCTAGTCAGAAAGTTGGCGTAGACGAACGGCGTTTCCCGGCTCCCCCGCCGGTGCAAAGCCAGTTTCAGATACAGGCCCTGCAATGCGACCGGCTCAAAGGGCGGAGGATAAAGGCGATATAAGGATTTGGACACGTAGTCACCCATGCACCATTATGAATAACCGCTAAGCAAAGCCACAATGCGCCGCTTCTCCCATCAGGATCGGGGCGGTGCTGTTGCTATGCTTGCGCGGAGCTTATGCTCACCAGCATGGTAACGGATTCGCCGCCAGCCGTATGAGTGCTGTTGGTAAGTCACCGGCAAAATAGGCTTGAGAGACATGAAACGAACAGCCGTCCTCCCGCCAATCTCTCCCGGTCCAAGCTCATTTTCATTGGGGATCCCGGCCATTTTGACCGCAGACTGAATGGTGGACACCTGTGTTAGCGGCAGACCACCGTTATTGTTTTGACTTGGTAGGGCCTCAACCGATATCATTCATGTATCGGGGTGTAGCGCAGCCTGGTAGCGCACCTGCATGGGGTGCAGGGGGTCGCAGGTTCAAATCCTGTCTCCCCGACCAAATAAATCAAGAAGTTGGACCGAAAACCCCAGGCTTCTTGAAATCCCCAACGTGACCAGAACGTGACAACTGGTCCAACTTGCTCACCGCCGCCCGAACATTCTCGGGCGCGAGGTGGGCGTATCTTTCAGTCATCGTAACGCTGCTATGGCCGAGCAAGTCCCGGACTTCTGGCAGCGGCACAGTCGGCTGACACCAACCACGCGGCGCATGTATGCTGCAGATCGTGGGTGTGGAAGCCCTCGATACCCGCCACGCGGCAGGCGGTCGCAAAACTCCTCTTGATGCTGACCAGCCGTTTTCCTACGTTGTGACAGAACACCCAGGGCGAAGCCGGGCAATGCTCGGCGCGGTGCCGTAACCGGAGTCTATTCCAATCCATAAAT
>JAJRDJ010000146.1 GCA_028678445.1 Methylococcaceae bacterium | reverse complement strand
CCGGGGGCAAAGCGCTGACCCTGCTCGACCTCAGTGATGTGTACATGACCATCTTTCTCCCGACCGAACAAGCCGGGAAAATAAACATCGGCTCGGATGCCCGAATCCTGCTCGATGCCCTTCCCGGTGTCGTCATTCCCGCCACGGTCAGTTTTGTCGCCCCCCGGGCGCAATTCACGCCCAAAGAAGTGGAGACGCAGACGGAGCGCGAGAAGCTCATGTTCCGGGTCAAAGTCAAAATCGCTCCAGAGCTCCTGAAAAAGCATGTCGAAAAAGTGAAGACCGGCCTGCCGGGCGTCGCCTACGTGCGCATGGACCCGAACGCGCAATGGCCGGAGCGCCTTTCGGCGGGGCTGGCTCAATGATCCGCAAGGATTCATCTGTTGTGTGCGCGGCGGGCTTGACCCACCGCTACGGCAACACCCGGGCGCTGGATGCCGTCGACCTCCGGATCCCGTCCGGGCGCATGGTGGGGTTCATCGGTCCGGACGGTGTCGGCAAATCGAGCCTGCTGGGCCTAATCGCCGGGGTGCGCAAGATCCAAGGCGGCATGCTGGAGGTGATCGGCGGGGACATGCGCGGCAGCCGCCACCGGACCGCCGTGTGCTCGCGGATTGCATACATGCCTCAGGGACTGGGGCGCAACCTCTACCTGACCCTCTCGGTATTCGAGAACGTGGATTTCTTCGGCCGCTTGTTCGGCCAGGGCCGGGAGGAGCGGGAAGGGCGCATCAATGAGCTGCTTTCAAGCACCGGACTTGCCCCCTTTAGGGACCGGCCGGCAGGCAGGCTCTCTGGCGGTATGAAGCAGAAACTGGGTCTGTGCTGTGCGCTGATCCATGATCCGGATCTGCTGATTCTGGACGAGCCTACCACGGGTGTTGACCCTTTATCCCGGCGTCAGTTCTGGGAACTCATCGATCGCATCCGCGCCCGGCGCGAAGGGATGAGCCTGCTGGTGGCCACCGCCTACATGGATGAGGCGGATCGTTTCGAGCTATTATTCGCAATGGACAGTGGCCGGGTACTGGCCACCGGCAATCCGCTAGAACTGAAATCCAAAACCGGAACACGTACGCTCGAGGAGGCCTTTATCCAGCTGCTTCCCGAGGAAAAGCGCCGAGGTCACCGGGTCCTCACGATTCCGCCGCGCGATGTCCGTGAAGGCAAACCGGCCATCGAGGCTAAGGGTCTGACGAAGCGCTTCGACCAATTTGTCGCGGTTGACCACGTGAGTTTCAAGATCCAGCGCGGCGAGATCTTCGGCTTTCTCGGCTCGAACGGCTGCGGCAAGACCACCACCATGAAAATGCTCACCGGCCTGCTGCCGGCCACGGAGGGCGAGGCTTGGTTGTTCTCCCGGTCCGTGGACGCCGGTGATCTGTCGATCCGCAAGCGGGTCGGTTTCATGTCCCAGGCCTTTTCCCTCTATTCCGAGTTGACGGTGCGGCAGAACCTGGAGCTGCACGCCCGGCTCTACCACCTACCCAAGGACGAGATCCCGAAGCGAGTCAGCGAGCTGATTGTGCGGTTCAGTCTCAAGGAGTATGAAAACGATCTGGCGGCCGGGCTGCCGCTGGGCATTCGCCAACGCCTGTCCCTGGCGGTAGCCGTGATCCATGGCCCCGAAATACTGATCCTCGATGAGCCCACCTCGGGGGTGGACCCGGTGGCCCGTGACGGGTTCTGGGAGCTGTTGATCGATCTTTCCCGCAACCGGAGCGTCACCATCTTCGTGTCCACCCATTTCATGAACGAGGCGGAACGCTGCGATCGCATTTCCCTCATGCACGCCGGCCGGGTGCTGGCGAGCGACACCCCGGCGGCCTTGATGCAGGCGCGCGCGGCAAAGACGCTGGAGGAAACCTTTATCGGGTATCTGGAAGAAGCCGAAGGGGTCGGGCTCAAGACCCAAACCGCCGCAGCCGAACTCGCTCCTGCGGCGGCGCCCGCGACCATCGCCCGGGGTCCGGCGCCTGCGTCGGGCTTCAGCCTTCGCCGAGCCTGGGCCTATGCCCGCCGGGAGGCCATGGAGATCCGCCGTGATCCCATCCGGCTGGCATTCGCGCTGCTCGGCCCGTTGGTCCTCATGGTGGTGTTCGGTTACGGCATCTCTTTCGATGTGGAACATCTCCCCTATGCGGTGCTGGATCGCGACCAGACGCCGGAGAGTCGCACGTATTTGGAGAGCTATGCGGGTTCGCGGAATTTCGAACTGCGCCCGCCCATCCGTGACGCCGCCGAATTGGAGCGGCGCATGCGCAACGGCGAGTTGAAGTTCGCCATCGAGATGCCTTCCGATTTCGGCAAGGATTTGAAGCGTGGCCGACGTCCCGAGGTGGCGGCCTGGGTGGACGGCGCCATGCCGTTCCGAGCGGAGAGCAGTCGCGACTATGTGCAGGGCGTTCATCTCGCGTATCTGGCCGGGCTTGCGCGAGGGGTGCTCGGCGGGGAACTCAAAATGCTGCCGGTGAATATCGAGACCCGTTTCCGCTACAATCAGGACTTCAAGAGCGTGTTCGCGATGGTGCCTGGAGTCATCATGTTGCTGCTGATGCTGATCCCGGCCATGATGACCGCGGTCGGCGTGGTGCGTGAAAAAGAATTGGGCTCCATCACCAATCTCTATGCCACACCGGTGACACGCCTGGAATTCCTCACCGGCAAACAACTGCCCTATGTGGCGGTTGCCTTTCTCAGCTTTTTGATTTTAGTGCTTCTGGCCCTGTGCCTGTTTCAGGTCCCGCTCAAGGGCGGTTTCGTTCCGCTG
>JAJRDJ010000145.1 GCA_028678445.1 Methylococcaceae bacterium | reverse complement strand
TTCAGGTTTCGCAAACAATGGCGACGCTATCGTTTCGCGTTGCACACGGCTTTCATTCCATGAGACTTCGGTGAGTGTCTTCCTGAATCATGCTTCAGAAACCATCACAAGACCTCGATTCCATGGCCGTTATTTTCCTCTTCAATCAGTCGCAACACCTCAAGGAAATCCTGTCGTGCACTGGCCTTGATATCACGCCGAATTGCCAACACCTCCGGAATCCGTCGTATGGCATCGCCAAGAGCCTGCCAATACCCCACATCCCCTGTCAATGTTCGAGCAAGGGTACGAATCACCAATCGCGGCAACAGCCATACGGCCAGAGTTTTTACTGGAAAATGAATCCATTCGGCCACCAGTTTATTGCCTTGCAAGGCCCGCCGGACTCGTTTGCGCTTGACGTTATCCCGAATGGAGCCATGCTTCTGATGTAGTACCTCACTGGCGGGTACCAGCCAGGTCTGCCAACCTCGCCGCCAGGCACGAACGCCCAAGTCAAAATCTTCCCAATAAAAGGGTTTGAAGACCGCGAGGAACCCACCCAACTCCTCGAATTTTCCCTTATCAACGGCCATGGAACCACCCGACGCATAAAGGCATAGCCAGGGTCGGGTACCGAGATTGGGTGTTTTGAGCCGCTTCAGAGAGCCGCGACGGAATCTAAAGCGGAAGAGGCAATAGGGATGAATGCTACCGGATTCCTCGCAAATGGCCGACTGGACTGAAAATACCCCTTCCTCACAAAGTTTTTGCATGAGTGGGTCGATAAACCCGGGTTCAGGCTGCACATCGGAATTTAGAAATATCAGGGCCTGTGTGTCTGCTGCCCGAACTCCCGAATGGATGGCTTCGGCAAAGCCGAGATTTTCGGGATGCTGAATCACTTGAACATGGGGAAACTGTTCGCTTAACACTCCTATGCTGTTATCGACGGAACCATCATCGACGACGATAACCCGACCTCCGCCGTAGTAGGCATCTAGTGCAAGCAACACCGAAGGTAAGTTTTTTTCAAGCAACAGTGCGCCGTTGAAGTTCGGGATAATGATGCTGACCGGTGGGCTAGGGGACATGTATGAATACAAATATAATATTATTTAATATTATTTTTAAAACTGTTTATTGTTGCTAACTTTAACCACGATGTGAAGCGCTCATACCGCTTTGAAAGGCCTGTCAATGTAGATCAAGCCGGCACCCAGTACAAAACTAAATGGTAGCAGATAGTCACGCGAAAAGAACGGGATGGTAAAAAATCCATGGACAAATTGAGCGGTTGCCAAGGATAACAAGAGCATGCCCACCCCCTTCACAATCCCCTCAGCCTCTCTCCATGTCACCACAACGATCCGATAGATAAACCATCCGTACATTAGGCATACTAATAGAAGACCAGAGACACCATGGCTATAGAGGATTTCCATAATGAAATTATGTGGACCAACATAGAGCTTGATGCCATGTAACTGGGAGACTACCTGATAATCGTAAACAAATCGGCCTAGGCCGTGACCGAAAAGCCACTGCAACCCGGTGCTATTTTGTTGCAACCGAATGGACTCCAGCCAGATTTCCCAACGTTCATCCATGGAAAAGTTGGCCACCAGATCTTCAACTCGCGTTGAGAAGTTTGCAATATTGCCGTAGTAGATAATACCCAAGACTATCGCCATGATCACCAGGATTCTCCAGCGCAAATGGGATGCAATGAAGGGAATCACCACGAGTGTAGCTGCCACAATGGCGAGGTATCCTGGTCGCGAACGCGAGGCTAGCAGTAGCCACACATCCCCTAATATTGCCAAAGCCAAAATCCCACGAACCTGCGGACGGCTATATTTCGTCGCAAAAGCCAGTAGGGGCAACGTGATTACTGCATATTGCGACATAAAATGTATATTCGAAAACATCCCGGGCCTACCCTCATAACGCCATCCGGTCATGAACACAGTAAAAATAAGATGCATGACGACGAAGGCGATCAAGATGCTTTTGAGCGCAATTTCATGAAGCCATCGGCTCTCATCTCGCCGTGGAAACTGCATGACTCCAAGGGTAGCTAGCATGCACCACAAGATGACATAAGGGGATTTCCCCACTGGCCCGGTCGCGGCAAGGAATCCCTGCACAAACAGCAGCATACCGGATACAAGAAACCATCGAAGTGGGCCATTGGTGTAAAGTCGCTGCTCGCCAGCAGCACTCTGCCAAATCAGGCCAATAGCGATGATTCCCAGTGCCACGTTATACGTACCGCGTCCGATCAGCAAGGAGATGACCAGCGCATAAACGCCGAGCACAATGAGATTTGTATACCCATCACACAACCAGGTATGTCGATTCGCCGTCACAACCTTCATATTACAGATAGACCGTTGACAATAGTCGTTTGGCGGTTACTTGGATTGAACCTCTGAAAACAGCACATCCAGATACCGGCGAGTGCTACTTTCTATCGTGAAATCCGTGACGGCTTGCTGCAATATCTGCTGAGGCAACGGGTTGTCCAGAGTATCGATCATGGCTTTGGCGAGTGCTTCATCGTCGCCTACCGGAACCAGCGGGCCATACCTGCCATCTTCCAGCGTTTCCCGGGGGCCATATTCGCAGTCGGTTGAAACTGAAGGAACACCCAGCGCTAGCGCCTCGACCAGGACATTGCCTGAACCTTCCCAAGCTGATGAAAATACGAAGAGCGCGGCCTTTTTCATATAGGCAAAGGGGTTGGCGCGAAAGCCGGGTAGCGCTACGCAATACTGTAGCCCGAGTTCGTTGATCAACCGTTCCAGATGCGACTGTAGCGGACCTTCGCCCAGAATCATCAACCGGCAGTTCCTTGACTCTCGCACCCGGCTGAACGCCCTGATGAGGGTGGCAAAGTCCTTTTCCGGCGACAAACGGCCAACGCCAATGATGACCGGTACCGTCGTCTCCTTGAACCAGGGATGATCGACGGGTTCCTCCGCCATTCTATGCAGTTCAGGCGTTATCACCGGATTGTGGATCGCGATCACACGCTCACGGGGCATGCCCGTGATCTTCACCGTATCCGCCACAACCCCCTCAGACACACAGACTATTTTATTGAGATACGGGAAGAGCCAGCGCATGGGCAACGTGCGCGTCCACCGCTGAAGGGCGGGTGTACTGGCGAGATAACCTGTCATGTTCATATGCAACTGCCCCACCAGCCGTGTGTCGACCCGGGCCAGCCAATGGGCGATAACGGACATGCGAACGGCCCTGTCCTTGGCTACCATCAGCACCTTGGGTCTTTCCCTCCGCAAATACTGCATCAGTTCAGGTAAGGCCTTTTGTGAACCCTTGGCTTTGAATTCAATAACGCGGATGTTTGGCCAGGGAATCTCCGGAAGCCAGCCCTTGTTGGTGACTACGGCCAGCAAATCAACTTGAATGTCATGCGCAGCAAGACCCTGCAATAGATTCAGCACCACTCTTTCAACGCCACCCGAGCCTGAGAAAGATACAAGAATCGCCAATTGCCGGGGTTCAGGACTCATAAAGCCTCAAAAAAACGCCTGCAAGGTGAATAATCCATCACTCGGAATATCCAGATAAATTAGATCAGAACTACCCATTCAGCCCACCTTCCCCACTATGTGGTCCAGCGCGCGATCGGGCAGAATACGCTTCAGATAGCCGAACAGATAGGTCGGGAACGTGACATAGTACCGAGCTTTTGGGCGAAGCGCTTCCAGCGCGTGGATCACTTTAGCAACCACGGCCTCGGGACCCTGTGTGAAGGGCACGGCTGGGCCTTCCTTTTGCAAGCGAGCTTCCATGGCCTGGTAAGTCTCGCGATGGCGGCTGTGCTCGCGGTCGATATGTGTAAGGTACATGCGGTAGGCATTATCGCGGAATCGGCTCTGAATGGGACCGGGTTCCACCAGCGAAACATGCACACCGCTGCCTACCAGTTCCAGGCGCAGCGTGTCGGTCAGTCCCTCCAGGGCAAACTTGCTGGCGTTATAGGCGCCACGGAAACGCATGGCGGCGAAACCAAGCACCGAGCTGTTTTGCACGATGCGGCCATAGCCTTGCCGGCGCATGACCGGTATGACAAGATTGGTAAGTTCATGTGTGCCGAATAGATTCGTCTCGAACTGTTCGCGTAGCACATCGCGGCTGAGGTCCTCCACCGCGCCAGGCTGACCATAGGCGCCGTTATTGAAAAGACCGTACAGGCTGCCGCCGCTGGCCGCCAATACCTGACTGACCGCCGACTGGATGGAAGCCGAATCGGCCAGATCGAGCCGAACGGCTTCGAAGCCTTCGCTAACGAGCCGCTCGACATCCCCGGCTTGCCGTGCCGTGGCGAAGACTCTGTAACCGCGCTCCCTGAGCAATCGGGCGGCACAAAGACCAATCCCCGAGGAACAGCCGGTGATCAAGATGGACTTGGTCGTACTCATCACTTCATCATGATTTCAAGGCTAAAACAAATCATCATTGGTCTCCCGCGGTCTGACCGGAGTGGGTTTGCCACCGCAGCCCGTCACCCGATCCGGCGCGGTCCCCTCGATGAATGGCAACTGAATCGCGGTTGGACAGTTTGGCTCGGAACGTCCACCCCGATCGGAATCCACCCAGACCAGCTCGACGTTATCGGGCTTTTCCAGCTCCAGGGGCTCGCGGCTGATGGCTTTCATCGCCGAAGCCCAAATTTTGAGTGCCCCTTCCGCGCCAGTCAGCCCGGTGGGCTGATTGTCATCGCGGCCGATCCAGACCACACCCAGGTAGTCGCCGGTGAACCCCGCGAACCAGCTGTCACGCAGATCGTTGGTCGTGCCTGTCTTTCCAGCGGGTTCCAGGCTGGCCGGCATCTGGCTCAAGGCAGGTTTACCGGTGCCGCGCCGCATGACTTCTTTAAGCAGGGTGTTGAGAAGATACACGCTTGAAGCGTCGATGGACTGCCGGACATCGATGCCGAACCGCTGCAGTAATTTGCCCTCGGGCGAGACGACCGCCTGAATGGCACGGAGTGGAGTCACGAAGCCATCGCTGGCCAGCGTCTGGTAGAGCTGGGCCACTTCGAGCGGCGACAGTATGGCGGTGCCCAGCAGGAGCGACGGCACCAGCTCGACGGGCCGCTCAACCCCGAGTCGCCGCAGCGTCTGAGCGGTGTGGGCGATGCCGAGCTCCATCCCCAGGCGTACCGTTGCGAGATTATAGGAATGCACCAGAGCCTTGAACAGCGGGACCTGGCCATGTTCGCGGTTGTCGAAATTCTTGGGCAACCAGTTGGTCCCGGTGATCTTGACCTGAATCGCCGTGTCCTGTAACTGGGTGGATACCGTGTACCGATCCGGGTCTTCCAGCGCCGTGAGATAAACAACAGGTTTGTATAACGAACCAATTTGGCGGTTGGCATCGAGTGCCCGGTTGAACCCCGAGGACTCCGGGTCGCGGGCCCCGGCCAACCCGACAATCTCCCCCGTACCCCGGCGCGTCAGGATTGCGGCGCTCTCCAGCGGTGTTGGCTTCCGGTGTCTATCCAGTTTGTTGAGATTCTGCAGCATGGCTTCCTGAAGATGGCGCTGTACACTCACATCGAGGGTGGTAAAGATGCGCAAGCCCTCGGAGGTCAGGTCTTCTGGCCGGTACTCCTTCTGCAGTTGGCGGCGCACCAGGTCCATGAAGGCCGGATAACGGGTGATGGACTGGTGGGGGTCGGCGACAACATCCAGCGGGTGCGAGCGAGCCTCCTCGGCAACCTCCAGCGGGATGAAACCCTGGGCGACCATTTCATCCAGTATCAGGTTGCGGCGTTTGAGCACCCGCTCCGGCGCCTTGTAGGGATCGTAATAGGAAGGTCCGCGCACCAGGGACACCAACAGGGCAATATGGTGCAGGTCGAGCTCCTCGATGGCGCGGGCAAAATAGTACTGGCTGGCTAGACCAAAACCATGCACGGCGCGGGAACCATCCTGGCCGAGGTAGATTTCATTCAAGTAAGCTTCAAGGATTTCCTCCTTCGAATAGCGGGCATCAAGAATGATCGCCATGACGATCTCATTCAATTTGCGCCACCAGGTACGCTCGGAGGAGAGGTAGAAATTTTTGACCAGCTGCTGGGTCAGCGTGCTGCCACCCTGCACAATGCCGCCGGCGCGCGCGTTAACCCAGACCGCGCGAAGAATGCCGCGCATGGACACGCCATGATGCGCATAAAAATTATGATCTTCGCTGGCGAACAGCGCTTTCAACAATGTATCCGGCGCCTGATCCAGCTTGATGAGCACCCGGTCCTCCCGCTGCGCGGGATAAAAACTGCCGATTTGGGCGGGTTCCATCCGCAGTAGGGCGACCGGCTTGCCGGTGTTCATGTCCTCCAGCAGGATCACCCGCCCATCGGCGAACTGGGCCCGAAGTTCACGGGCCGGTTCCGCCCTGTCCCAAAACCTGAACTCCCGGGTCTTGAAGACGATTTCATCCCCGAGCCGGATGTAACTGCCCTGGGTCGATAATTGGGCATCCTTCCGGTATTTAAGCTGCCCCAGCAACCACTCGAAGCCACTGGCATCATAGACGGAGCCGACGAAGATTTCAGCGGCACCGGCATAGACCCGCGCCGGCAAGGCCCAGCGCTTGCCCTCGAACTGCTCGCGCACCAGGCGATCCTGATAGCCCACATAGGCTAGGATCGCGGCCAGCACGAAGGGGGTCAGATAAAGAACGAACCGGAAGACCGCCGCGAACAGCGACGGCTTTTTGGCAGGGCGCCGGGAGCGGCCCCGCTTCGCTGATCGAACGGGTTTCATTCAAACACCCGAACCATACAGGCAAGACGACGCGCCGTTCCGAAACTCGTTCTCGAACAGCCTCACCCAGGCGCCCTTATCCGCACAGGGGCTGAAAACGCGGTCATTAAAATTAGCGATTGATCAGGTTGAGGAATTCGGAACGCGTGCTGATCTGCTTGCGGAACAGGCCCAACATCGAAGACGTGGTCATCACCGAGTTCTGCTTCTCCACCCCGCGCATCATCATGCACAGATGCTTGGCTTCGATGACCACGGCCACGCCGGCGGGGTTGATTGCCTGCTGCAGCGCAGTGGCGATCTGGTTGGACAGTCGCTCCTGAATCTGCAGCCGGCGCGCGTACATGTCGACGATGCGGGCCACCTTTGACAAGCCGATCACCTTGCCCTGCGGCAGATACGCTACGTGGCATTTGCCGATAAAGGGCAAGAGGTGATGCTCACAGAGAGAATACAGCTCGATGTCCTTGACGATGACCATGTCTTCGGTATCAGCCTCGAAGACGGCGTTGTTCAGCACATTGTCGAGACTACGGTGGTACCCGTTATTGAGAAAGCGAAAGGCCGCAGCCGCACGTTTGGGGGTATCGACCAGTCCTTCCCGCGTCACGTCTTCCCCGATCTCCTGAATGAGCTGGAAAAACAACTGTTCCATTGCGTTGGTATGCATCACATGTCACCGATGAAAGAGGGTGCCAAGTATAACTTGGCGGCGTAACTATGAGGTCGTAGGGCCCGGGAGCCCATCATGAATGAGGGCGGTTAGCGCCTCAACTCCGGCGCCCGGCTGACTCGCCGCCTCGCCCAGATGCCGGCGCCAGATACGCCCGCCCGGCTGGCCATGAAAGAGACCCAGCATGTGCCGGGTTATCGCATGCAGGCGCGAACCTTGCTCCAGCACGCGCTGAATATAGGGCAGCATGCCTTCGATGATAGCCTGCCGTGAGGGAACGGGTGAATCGTCTCCAAACAGCCGCTGGTCGGCCGCCGCCAGCAAATAGGGATTGTGGTAAGCCGCGCGGCCGATCATCACGCCATCGAAATTCGGTAAATGCGCCTCGGCTTCATCAAGGTTCTGAATGCCGCCATTCAGGATAATCTGAAGCGCGGGAAAATCCCGCTTGATCCGCTCTACGACGTCATAGCGCAAGGGCGGAACTTCACGGTTCTCTTTCGGCGAGAGACCGCTCAGCCAGGCTTTGCGGGCATGGATGATAAAGGTCCGGCAGCCTGCATCCGCCACCAATCGGACAAAGTGGGCAAGTTCCTCATAGGAATCCTGATCATCGATGCCAATGCGGGTTTTTACGGTCACCGGGACAGTTACGGCATGGGACATAGCGGCCACGCACTGAGCCACCAACTCCGGTTCTGTCATCAGGCAGGCGCCAAAGCGGCCGCGTTGGACGCGATTGCTGGGGCAGCCGACATTGAGATTGATTTCGTCATACCCAAACGCCTCGACGACACGCGCACACTCGGCGAGAGCGTCGGGTTCGCTGCCGCCCAGTTGCATGGCCAGGGGTTTCTCCAGTGGGTCGAAACTCAGCAGCCGGTCCCGGTCGCCATGCAGCACCGCCCCCGTAGTTACCATTTCGGTATAGAGCAATACGTTGCGGGAAATCAGCCGCAGAAAATAACGGCAATGACGGTCGGTCCAGTCAAGCATCGGCGCCACGGCCAGCATTCTCCGCAAGCCCATGCCGTCAGGAAAATTGTGATGTGACAAAACGCAGCGAGAGAAAAGATTACTCGGGTCTTAATTAGCGGCGGTTCTTGAGGTTGGGCAAAATCCCACAGCCATCAAACCCATCCGCTCAGGTATGGCCAGACGGACGGCGGCTGTTCAACAATTGCGGCGAGTCGCCGGCTGGTTTGTTAAGCGCCAAAGGATGGCGTGAGCTTATCCAGTAACGCCCCGCCACCAGGCCCCCCGCTGCCAGGAGACCGGTCACACAGAGATATAGCAAGGTCCTGAGCCGGGAAATCTCCCTCAGCATGTCACCATTCGCAAGCATCGCTCCAGCGGATAATCCTGCCGCCTGATAGCGCGGATGCTCGCGCGCCGCGGATCCAAGGCCGGACGAGCCTGAAGCCCGTTCGTAAGATTCCAGCGACCTCAGGTCATTCTGGAGTGTCTGAAAAACAATCAGATCATCACCGCTGACCTTGCCTGCGGCAATGTTACGCTCCAGGGATTTGAGGCGAATCTCGACCGAATCGGCCATCAGCCCATGCAGCCGGTCCCTGAGAGCGCCCATCTGCTGATCCATCGCCCTGAGTCTATCGCCGCTGCCGGTTTCCATGAAAAGCCGTGACTCCAGGCTATTCAGCTCGGCGTGAAATTGCCAGAACAAGACCAGTATTCCGGCCAATACCACAGAACCGAAAAAAAAGACCCTCCAGGTAGCGCTCGGTGCCGCTGAGTAACGATAGCATGACAGTTCTGGCTGAGGTGTAGGACTGACTGATTGGTGATTAT
>JAJRDJ010000144.1 GCA_028678445.1 Methylococcaceae bacterium | reverse complement strand
TAGGTGCGGAGAAAATAAGGCAGGTCGGCACAATCCGGGGTCGCGGGCAGACGGGAATCTTCGTTGAGCCCCAGATGATTGTGGAGAAAATTGCGGTCCGGGTCGCGCAGCACCGGCTCCAGCGACTTGAAACCGAGACTCTCGCTTGCCGGGCCATCAAACAGTTTTTCGATCCAGGCTGAATAAAAGGCCTCGACGGGACGGGTCCAGCCGCGGCCGCTCGTTGCTCCGCTGACTGCCGCGCCCAAGCCGATACCCACACGCTGGCAGGCGATGGTTTCTCCCGCACGTTTCAAATCAATTTGATATTTGCCGGCCCGAGCCGGGATCAGCTCTCCAGTAAGGCTCCAAGGCGGGCCCCCGCGCGTCGTGGTATCCACGAGCGAAGAATTACCCTCGGCATCCACTACGGCAAGACTTTCGGCGGGCCCATCGGTCATCACGGCCATGATTTTCAGCGCTTCGCCGGGCAGGGGGTTAGTGGGGGATGTCCAGAATGCAATTTCAGCCGTTTCCGGACAGGCGGCATCCTCACGGGCGGCCTGGCTGACATGGCTGCAGGAAAGCGCAATCAGAAGAAGGCTCAAGCGGAGGTGGACGGGTGTACACATATGGGACGGACTAGCAAGGAGAGGTGGTGTTGAGTATAACCCGAGGCTCAAGACATCATCACGAGACAGCCTGTTGGACTAGGGGTAAGGAACGATCTTGTCTGTGGTGGTTTCGAACCAGAAGATGCGGACCTCAGGTTGTAATGCACCGCCTCATCTGCTTCCATATCACGAGAGGTGTTGCTTTGGTTTAGGCTCATTGCTTAAATAGTTTTGCAGCGATACCTGTGCATCGCCCCTCGCGTACCCGTTTCGACTGAGCATCAGGAGATTTTTTAAATCATGGCGCGCAAACAACTGGCCTACTACCTGCAAAATCTTGGGCATGACATACCGGCGGGCATCGTGGTGTTTCTGGTGGCGTTACCATTATGTCTGGGTGTTGCACTTGCATCCGGAGCGCCGCTGTTGTCCGGCCTCGTCGCCGGTATCGTGGGGGGACTGGTCGTTTCCTGGCTCAGCGGTTCCCAACTCAGCGTGTCCGGTCCCGCCGCGGGTCTCACGGTCATCGTCCTGCACGGGATCGAGCAGGTTGGTGGATTTGAGGCGTTTCTGGTTGCTGTGGTGCTGGCCGGCGTTCTGCAGTTGATGTTGGGGTTCTTGCGAGCCGGTGTTATCAGTGCCTACTTCCCGTCTGCCGTGATCCGGGGCATGCTCACGGCGATTGGGCTCATTCTCATCATGAAACAGTTACCCCACGCGGTGGGATACGGAGTCGATCTGATTGTCGATGAGACATACGCTCCCGAGACGCCCTCGGGGGCTTTTTTCGAAATCGGAGACGCGCTGGAGGCCATATCGCCCGGCGCGGCCATCGTGACCACCGTGGCGATTTTCATCATGCTCATCTGGGAGAAGCCGATCTTTAAGACCAACCGGGTGCTGGGACAGATACCGGGGCCGTTGATCGCTGTGCTGTGGGGGGTCATGTTCAGCATGTTCAGCGAGGGAACGCCGCTGGAAATTGCCGGGCAGCATCTGGTGAGTTTGCCGGAGCATGGCAACATCGGCCATCTTATTGGAAATCTAGTGGCGCCTGACTTCACTCAACTCGGCAATTGGCAAATCTATATCCTCGCGGCAACAATTGCGATCATCGCCAGTCTGGAAACGCTGCTCAGCCTCGAGGCCATCGACAAACTTGACCCCTACCGACGTGTCGCGCCCACCAACCAGGAACTGAAAGCGCAAGGGGTAGGCAATATCCTTAGCGGCTTGCTGGGCGGGTTGCCCATCACCTCGGTCATCGTTCGTAGCTCGGCCAACGTCAACGCTGGCGGCCGCACCAAGGTGGCGTCTTTCGTCCATGGTCTGATGCTTTTGCTTAGCATCCTGTTTCTGGTGGAGTGGCTCAACTACATACCCCTGTCGGCCTTGGCGGCGATCTTGCTGATCACCGGGTACAAGCTGGCCAAGCCTGCCATCTTTCTCGACATGTATCGGCGGGGGCGCGACCAGTTCCTGCCGTTTGCCATCACTGTCATTGCCATACTGGCAACCGATCTGCTCAAAGGGATAGCCATCGGTATCGTCATCGGCCTCTTTTTCGTGATGAAGGCCAATTTCCATGCGGCCATCGCCCTGACCCGGGATGGCAATCACTATCTGCTCCGCTTCCGTAAAGACGTATCGTTCCTCAACAAACCACTGTTACGTGAACTGCTGGACCAGGTAGAGCCCGATGGGCATGTCATCATTGACGGAACGCGAGCCGATTTCATTGATCAGGATATTCTCGGCAGTGTTCGGGACTACCTGATTGCCGCGGAAGAAAGCCGCATCACCGTGCATCTGCGTAATGTGGCCGGTGCTTCTGGCACTGGCCGGGAATTGCTCGAGAGCGGCGCACTGGGAGTGGCGGCCACGTCGCACTGAACGGTCTCATCGTTCGTGCTGACGAGTATCCTTTCGTCCTCCATCTGTCGGACGCGCATTTTTCTGCCTGCGGATGACTGTCCGGCGCGGGTGACGGCTTCCTACCCGCTTTCACTAAACTGCCCACCCCAACCGTCTTCCCTGAACAGCTTATGACTCCGCCATTGCCAGCCACCGCCCTTCTTCGTGCAGTCTTTCGCTATTGCCCCCGCTGCGGCGTGCCCGAACCCAACATTATCGGAGATCGCCAATTGCAGTGTCCGGCGTGCGGGTTGCGCTTTTTCTTCAATACCGCCGCCGCCGCGGGCGCCTTTATTTTCCACCACGAGAAATTGCTCCTGTGTGTACGGGCCCATGAGCCCGGCAAGGGTATGCTGGATGTGCCCGGCGGGTTCATCGAGTTCGATGAAACGATCGAGGACGGTCTGCGCCGTGAAATCGCCGAGGAACTGCATATCGAGGTCGGAGATTTTCACTACCTGATGAGCGCGCCGAATGATTACCCCTATGCCGGCGTTCCCTACAAGACGGCGGATGTGTTTTTCGTGTGCGAGGCACACAGCCTAGACCATCTGCGCCCAGCCGATGATGTGGCGGAGATCAGACTGACCGAGCCGCATACGGTCGACGCTGGCCAGTTTGCCTTTGCCTCGGCCCGCCGGGCATTCACTGCGCTGCTGGCCACCCTGGGACCAGCGGCGAGTTGACGCCTCAGGCCGATGTCAACCGGGGTCATGGCGCCGGTAGAGTACCCAGATCACCTTGAATGAACTCGTCAGCCCCTCGCCGCCCCGGGCGATCCAGTCGTCAACTTCCGCTTCGGAAAGCCATTGCCCTCCGGTGATTTCCTCCGGATGCATGACCAGAGGGCCGTCATGGATTACCCGGTAAATCCGGATGAATTCCCAGCCGGTAGCGGCGGAGGCCGGCAGCTTGAACAGGCACTCCAATGCATCGGATTCGACAATACCGAGTTCCTCACCCAACTCGCGCCGGGCGCATTGCTTGTAATCCTCGCCATAATCGACGTGGCCCGCCGCCGAGGTGTCCCAGAGGCCGGGGTTGATATCCTTGCTCGCGGAGCGTTGCTGCAGAAAGACTTCGCCGGCACTGTTGAACACCAGAATATGCACCGCCCGGTGGCGCAGCCCCAGCCGATGCAGTTCCCCCCGGGTTCGGGGACCGATAACCTGGTCGTGTTCGTCGACTTCGTAGAGAAGTTCCTTGCTGTCATGGTGCATGATTCTGTTTACTGCCAGCCTTTTGAAGTGAAGCGCCACGGTGAGGCCCGACGGAAAAGGCGGCGCACCGGCTCGGAATGTGTTGTCATTGGCGTAAACCCAAATTCCAGCCTCATTACCGATGCAGCGGGAACTGAATTGAAAATCAAGGGCAATGGTTGCCCTGAATTGAAACCCGTCTGCTACGATTTTGCCACGGTCAAGAGTACAACCCACCATGCTGATGCATCGTATCGAACCCGGCGTGAGAGACCTGCCGCGCATGAGTGGTGTGAAGGCGAGCCGGTCCATCCCCAACTGGGTAGAGCTATTGATGCGTGATGATTCAGGGCGGAATGGCATGGCCGATCTCGCACTGGCCGTCTCCTTTTTCATCTGAGATACCGGCACTAGACGAACAATCTTCCGGCCGATGATTTCAGCTTATCAAGCCAAATACTTCGCCTATGAACTGACTCGCCGCTGCCCGCCGGATAGCGTCGAGAAGCTCGCCGGCGCGTTGGTCGATGCACAAGTCGATCTCAACCCGCATCAGGTAGATGCAGCACTGTTCGCATTCAATTCGCCGCTATCCAGGGGGGCTCTGCTGGCCGACGAGGTGGGGCTCGGCAAGACCATCGAAGCGGGTCTGGTGCTGTCCCAGAAGTGGGCGGAGCGCAAGCGACGCATCCTGGTCATTACCCCCTCGAACCTGCGCAAGCAGTGGTTTCAGGAGCTGGCTGAAAAATTCTTCCTGCCTTGCAGCATC
>JAJRDJ010000019.1 GCA_028678445.1 Methylococcaceae bacterium | reverse complement strand
CTGCCCCACTCCATTTCATGAGGAAACGATCGTGAACACCACCACCGAAACACGCCTGGAATTGACCCCGCCCGAGACCTTGACGCCGCCGGTCCCGGTGGCCGTGGTCGAGCCTTCGACAGCGGATAGCCTCGTCAAGCTGGAGCCCGGCAAGATCGAGGAACTGGATAAAAAGGTCGAGCAGTTCGTCAGCATCATTCTCGCAGAACAGGTGCAGAGCGAGGCCTTCAAAACCCGGATCTCCGGGGTGCATACACTCGCCAATGAGGAAATCCGCGCGGCAGCCAACATTGCCAATCGCCTGCTGGAACAGCCGGTGCGGGCCATGAACTCCGGACTCTTCGACGAAGGTTCGGCGATTTCCAAATCCCTCGTGGACCTCAGAAAGAAGATCGAGGAACTGGACCCCTCGAAGCGCGGTGATCTGCTCCAGCCCCGCAAGCTGTTTGGCATCATTCCCTGGGGCAACAAGCTTCAGGACTATTTCCAGCAATATCAGTCGGCGCAGACCCACCTCGACGCCATCATCAAATCGCTGTACTCGGGCCAGGATGAACTCCGCAAGGACAACGCCGCCGTCGAGGAAGAAAAGGCTAATGCCTGGCGCATCATGGAGCGGCTGGAGCAGTACGTGCATGTCGGCAAGAAGATCGACTCCTCCATCAGTACGAAGCTGGGCGATCTGGAAGCGACCGACCCGGAGAAAGCCCGGGTGGTAAAGGAGGAACTCCTCTTTTACGTGCGCCAGAAAGTGCAGGACCTGCTCACTCAGCTCGCGGTGACCGTGCAGGGGTATCTGGCCATGGACATGGTGCGCAAGAACAACCTGGAACTGATCAAGGGCGTAGACCGCGCCACTACCACCACGGTGTCCGCCTTGCGGACCGCGGTCATCGTCGCCCAGGCCCTGGCCAATCAGAAACTGGTGCTGGACCAGATCGGCGCCCTCAACACCACCACCAGCAACCTGATCGAGTCCACCTCCAGCATGATGAAAACCCAGGCCGGCAAGATTCACGAGCAGGCCACCAGTTCCGCCGTCAGCCTCGACAAGCTCAAGCTGGCCTTCCAGAACATCTACGACACCATGGACATGGTGTCCACCTACAAGGTCCAGGCCCTGGACAACATGCAAAAGACCGTCGACGTGCTGACCCTCGAAGTCGACAAATCCCGCTCCTATCTGGACCGGGTGCGCGGGGAGCAGGTTAAGGCTGTTACCGACACCTTGGCACAGGCGTCGGAGGGGGAAATCAGGCTCTAAAGACCGAACGGGCTTCGCTCCCCATCCTGGCTGACCAGCATAAGACGAAATTAGGGAACTCCCGTATTCCACCGCATGACTTTGTTGGCCACATCGTTACATGCGGCGTAATACGCTTCGCAGTTGCGCCCTAGGAGTTTCGGACTTTCCCTCTAGAACCGGTAAAGTACGCCCTTATACATTACTCGTTGGCACCCTACCGATGCGCGGCTACATCCGCGTTGATCATGACGCACCCTGTCTGTTGCCGCCGTCAGTGGCGGACTGATCTTGCAACCATTTTAAGGACACCCTAATTCATCAAGCAGCCTTTGTGTTTTCAAAGTCCCAAGGCGACTAGTTGAGGGTCGAATGGCGGTGATGTCGCGACAGTCATCCTTTCCGGATCAAGTAAATAAAAACCCCGGTTTCCTCGCTCTGTTCCAGCAGCGCGTGGCCGGTCTGCTCTATGAACACCCCAAAATCCAGCACGGACGCGGGATCAGTCGCCAACACCTGGACTACTTGTCCGTCTTCCAGCATTTGCAAGGCCTTCTTCAGGCGCAAGAGCGGCAGGGGGCACATCAGACCCCGGGCATCCAGTTCAAGATCGATCGACATGCAGTTAACCTGATTGAGTGTTGACGTTGAAGGGTGCGGACAGCGTCAAACCAGCACTTCCAGCCTGTCCACCCGCTGGAACCCACGGGGTAGATGATTGCCGCGACGGCCCCGGGTACCGGCATAGTTGGCCAGATCGGAGGGGGTCAGGGTCAAATAACGCTTGCCACAGTGCAGCTTGAGCCCGGCGCCGGGCGGAATACCGCTGAGCGCCAGCACACGGTCGACGCCGTTCGCGAGGTCAGCGGCGGCCACCTGAATCAGCTTGTTGCCTCTGCCCTTGTTCAACACCGGAATGTCGGCGGCCGGAAACACTAATAGGCGACCCTGCAGCGTCACGACCGCCACCGCGTCGCTCGCGGGCACCGCAATCCGGACCGGCGTCAACACCTCGGCATGGGCCGGCACGGTCAACAGCGCTTTGCCGGTACGGTTCTTGGTGAAGAACTCCTTGAGCGGGGTCACGAACCCATAACCCCCGCTGGTCGCGAGCAGAAACCAGTCATCCTCCCCGCCCGCCACCACGGAGCGGAATACCGCTCCGGAAGGTGGACTGAGCCGCCCGGTCAGCGGTTCCCCCTGGGTGCGGGCGGAGGGCAGCTCATGGGCCGCCACCGCGTAGCCGCGTCCGGTGGAATCGAGGAAGTAGGCGGGCTGATTACTGCGCCCCGCCGCCGCGTCGAGGAAGCTGTCGCCGGAGCGATACGTCAGGCTGAGCGGGTCGATCTCATGCCCCTTGGCAGCGCGCACCCAGCCTTTTTCGGACAGAATGATCGTGACCGGTTCGCTGCCGATCACCGCGGTCACGTTCAGTATCTGCGCGGCCTGCCGCGCCACGATCGGTGAGCGGCGCGGGTCTCCATAACGCTCGGCATCCTGTCGCAACTCCAGCTTGATGAGGTTGCTCAATTTTTTTGGCGATCCGAGCAGGATCTCCAGCTTCATCCGCTCCTCATCTAACTCCGCCTGCTCGCCCCGAATTTTCATCTCTTCCAACCTGGCAAGATGCCGCAGTTTCAATTCGAGAATCGCCTCGGCCTGGATATCGGTAATCACGAACCGCGCCATAAGCACCGGCTTGGGCTCATCTTCCTGGCGGATGATGGCAATGACCTCATCGATATTGAGGAAGGCGATCAACAATCCATCAAGAATATGCAGGCGGGCGATGACCTTGTCGAGCCGGTATTGCAGCCGACGACGGACGGTCCCGGTCCGGAAGCTCAGCCACTCGACCAGGATGTCGCGGAGATTCTTGACCTGCGGCTTGCCGCTAAGGCCGATCATGTTGAGATTGATCCGGTAGCTCCTTTCCAGATCAGTGGTGGCGAACAAGTGCGACATGAGCTGTTCGGCATCGCAGCGGCGGCCGCGTGGCATGATGACCAGGCGACAGGGATTCTCGTGATCGGATTCGTCGCGCAAATCCTCGACCAGCGGCAACTTTTTCGCCTGCATTTGGGCGGCGATATTCTGCAGCACCGTGTCACCGGAGACCTGGTGAGGGAGGGCGGTGATGACGATATTGCCGTCCTCCACCTCCCAGCGGGCGCGCAACCGGACCGAGCCGTAGCCGGTGCGATACATCCGGAGAAGGTCCTCGCGCGAGGTGATGATCTCGGCCTCGGTCGTGAAATCCGGGCCTCGGATAAACTCGCACAGTTCCTCTAGTGTCGCCTCGGGGTTATCCAGCAAATGAATGCAGGCATCGGCAACTTCCCCGAGATTGTGCGGCGGAATATCTGTCGACATGCCGACAGCGATCCCGGTCGAACCGTTCAGCAGCACGTTCGGCAAGCGCGCCGGCAGCAGCTTCGGCTCGTCCTTGGTACCATCGTAGTTAGGCGACCACTCCACCGTCCCCTGCTCCAGCTCCGCCAGCAGCGTCTGGGCATACGGCGTCAGCCGTGATTCGGTATAGCGCATGGCGGCGAAGGATTTGGGATCGTCCGGTGAGCCCCAGTTGCCTTGGCCGTCGATCAACGGATAACGGTACGAGAACGGCTGCGCCATCAGCACCATCGCCTCGTAGCAGGCCTGATCGCCATGCGGGTGATACATACCCAGCACGTCACCCACGGTGCGCGCCGATTTTTTGTACTTGGAATTCGGCCCGAGCCCAAGTTCCGACATGGCATAGACGATGCGCCGCTGGACGGGCTTCAGACCGTCGGCGATATGCGGCAGGGCACGGTCGAGAATGACGTACATGGAGTAATCCAGGTAGGCCTTCTCGGTGAAATCCTTGAGGGGAAGCTGTTCGTAGGTAATGGCGTTCAACGGCGAATCGATGTGCGAGTGGGCTCTGTTATGGTTGTTGGGAAGTAGGCGCGGGTTCTTGCGAAGTCCGGCTAATTCTAACGGGTTCCAGCGGAACCGTCCCGGAGCACCGGAGAACGGTCATCTGCTGACAGACAAGAGCAGCTCGGCAGAAAACCTTTCGATCTTCTGGCCTATTAGACTTAAGGGGACCTTTTTAAATTATCTGTTCATGCCCTTCGGCTACGCTCAGAAGCACTCTGTTGAAGTGCAATTTTTAGAGGTTTCCTTAAGCTGTTCCGGCCAGACAAACCCATGCAGGCGAGTTTGAATGACCGCTGCCTGTTAGCCTTATGACACAAGGCTGGCAGGCAGCGAAATCGGGACTTCGAACAGCGGCTCTAAAGCCGGTCCAGAATGATACATTCGTCGGTTAACGGGTCTTCCGCGGTCTCTTTATGAGTTCGCTGCGTGTTTTACATGGATATCTATCCAACCCTTTTTGCAGTTATCCAGGGGCAGGATTGGAGTTAGGCTTGGTAATCTCATATAACACTGTAAACGGTCTCGGAGGGCCGGCAAGGCCATGAATAAGCCCATTTTCTCGAATACTTATAAAAACGACTCTGATTACTATCAAGAGCTCCTAGCCGCCACCAATGTTGGGGTTTGGGAATATGACCATGTCGCAGATGCCCACAACTGG
Organism: Methylococcaceae bacterium; assembly: GCA_028678445.1. Taxonomy (GTDB): domain Bacteria; phylum Pseudomonadota; class Gammaproteobacteria; order Methylococcales; family Methylococcaceae; genus UBA6136. Next base: position 5,604 of record JAJRDJ010000019.1, on the reverse strand, counting down.
AACCCCCAAGTCTTCGATATACTGGGCCGTAGTGTAGGCGATTACCCGAATAATCTTGCCGATTTTTTTGGGCTAATCCATCCACATGATGAATCCAGGGTAAAGGCTCGCTTGGAAGCGGTCTTGAAGATACCCAACTTTAAATATGATGTGCAGTTTCGATATAAACATCACGATGGACACTGGGTATGGATTGAAATTCGCGGACGCGTGATCGAACGCCTTCCCGATGGCTCTCCGCTTCGCTCTGCCGGGATTGCTACAAAATCAACCAATCCAAGCATACAACTGAGGCTGAATGAAAACGAGCAGCCCTTACGTCTGTTAACGGAGACGATCAGCGAAGTATTTTGGATTTCGGATAGATTCTTCCGTGAGATGTTTTATGTCAGCCCAGCCTATGAAAGGATTTGGCAGCAGCCGGTGGAAGAACTCTATACAAACCCTAAAATATATACCGAGTCAGTTCACCCTGATGATCTCGGCGCCGTCCTTAAGGAACTTGGCAAGCAAACCCAGGGCTTACCCTTTGACCATGAATATCGCATTGTTCGGCCTGACGGCTCAATTCGGTGGATATGGGATCGCGGATACCCGGTCGTCGAATCGGACGGGCAGATCAACCGCTTCGTAGGACTTGCACAGGACATTACCGAGCGCACTCTGGCCAAACTGGAAATTAGCCGTCTCAACGAGCAATTAGGGGAACGGGTTATTCAAAGCAGCCGGGAGCTTGAGGCTACTGCAGATAAACTCCGACTTAGCGAAGAGCGGCTTCAATTCGCCCTTGAAGCTTCGAACATCGGTATCTGGGACTGGATGATCCCCACGGGTGACATTTACTACACTCTGCCCATGGGCACTTCGCCGAAGTATGTGCCCATCGATCCGCCACAAGTGGCGATGAGTCTCTGGAAGGAGCTCATACATCCTGATGAACGTGAGGAGATACTCGCTGCATCGGAGCACAATCTGTCGAAAAAGGATAAGTACGAACTCGAATTCAGGCTTCGTCAACCGGATGGAAGCTACCGCTGGGTATTGGCGCGCGGCAAGGTCATGGACCGCGATAGCAAAGGAGCCGCTGTCCGCGCCATTGGCACGTATACCGACATCCATGACCGAAAAGAGATCGAATTACAAAACCGTAAACTCGCGGCCATCGTCGAGGCCAGCAGTGATATGGTTACAATTTATTCGCCAGACTTGACTTTGGAATACATTAACGAGGCTTTCCGTAACACCCTGGGTTTTGCAGCGGCTGAACCGCTTGAAACCATTCACATTCTGGATTATCACCCGGATTGCGCTTATCAGCGATTCATCGAGGAAGGAATCCCCACCGCTATCGCCCAAGGACGGTGGCAAGGCGATAACAAGTTCCAGGCAAGGGCGGGTTCGTTGATCCAGGTTTCTCAGCTCATAGTCGCCAATAAGGACCAGAGGACCGGCAAACTGGAGTTTCTAGCAACCATTTGTCGCGATATTACCGAGCGTAAGCAACTTGAGGACGATGTACGGAGGCATTTATTAAAGCTACAAGAGTCCGACCGTCGCAAGGATGAATTCCTCGCCATACTGGCCCATGAACTTCGGAACCCCCTGGCACCCCTCACCATTGCGGGACATATGCTGAAGCAGGATAAACTTGACGAGGAACAGCGCGGGTGGTGCACCGACATCATAGGCCGTCAATTAAAGCATCTCACCAAACTGGTCGACGACCTCCTTGATGTATCCCGTATCAGCCGTGGGAAGATAACCTTGAATAGACAGCCACTGGATGTAACAAGTTTCGTGGAACAGGCCGTGGAGATCAGCCGGCCGTGGATTGACGCGGGACAACATGAACTTACCCTAAACCTACCGTCTGAATCGCTGCCAGTCCTGGGCGACCCTACCCGACTGGCACAGGTGATTTCGAACCTCCTCAACAATGCAGCAAAGTTCACAGCCCCCGGCGGTCATATTGCCCTCACCGTTCGTCACGATGGGGATCAGGCGTTTATCTGTGTCAAGGATAACGGTATCGGCATCAAGCCCGACATGCTGAACCACATATTTGATCTATTCGTACAGGCCGTTCAATCGCCCAGCAAATCAAGCAGCGGACTGGGTATCGGTCTGAGTCTGGCCAAACAGCTCATTCATCTCCATGGAGGTTCGATTGAGGCCTACAGCGAAGGCAAGGACAAAGGCAGCGAGTTCGTGGTTCGCCTGCCGCTCACCCACTCATCAATGGAGTTCGAATCCTCAAGGAGTCAAGACCCGGAAGCCGCCCCACCGGCAAGACAGCGGATATTAGTGGTGGATGACAATGTAGATGCCGCCAGTAGCCTGTTCTTATGGCTTAAGAGCAAAGGTTACGACGTCCGTATCGCACACGCTGGATTAACCGGGATTGAACTGGCCGAAGCCTTTCGCCCTCAGTTGATCATTCTGGATATCGGCATGCCCGGGATGGATGGTTATGAAGTCTGCCGGCGCTTGCGTGAACAATCATGGGGAAGAAACCAAATAATTGTTGCTTGGAGTGGCTGGGGACAGGACGTGGACAAGCAGAAGGCAATCGATGCCGGCTTCACCCAACATCTGACAAAACCAGTACAGCCCGAGGAACTCGAAAATTTGCTGGGAACACTGAAGGAAGCCACGGTGTGATCGGTGTTCAGCCCACGTGAGTTCCAAACGCTGTGCGTTGTGATGTAATGAAATGATTCAAGGTGGATTTTGATGTAACGGATCAGGTGGATAACAGCACCGATTTTCCCGGTCAGGATTTAATGGAGCCCGTCATCGATCGGGGTGACGGCGAGGAAAATTCTTGCATAATGGTGCGGGGTAGCTGGAATCTCCGTGGGCTGGCGCTGGTGTCGCGCGAATTCCTGTCAGGCCTAGAGGATCTAAGCCGCAGAGATTACGGGAGGATGTGGGATCTGACTGATGTTCAAGCGCTGGACACCGCTGGTGCTTACGTGCTTTGGCAGGCTTGGGGTCTGCGGTTTCCGAAACACATCCGGCTCCGGCCTGAACATCATTCCGCCTTCCAGCGCTGGCAGGATCGACCGATACCACCCTCTATGAGAGAGGCGATTCGTTCATCGGACCCAGCCTCTCGGCGTATCCTCAGCATGGTGGAGCGACTGGGGGATCATCTGCTGGATTTGGCCATACTTCTCGGGCAACTCGTGCTCAATTTATTGCATCTGCTGCGACATCCTGGCGATACGCCGTGGCGAGAAGTGTCTGCCACCATTCATGAAACCGGCGGCAGAGCACTTGGAATCACGGCGTTGGTGGGATTCCTGATCGGGGTTGTCATCAGTTATCTGTCCTCGTTGCAGTTGCAATCCCTGGGCGCCCAGATTTACATCATCGACATCCTGGGTCTCAGTATTATCAGGGAACTCGGGCCTCTCCTTGCGGCGATTCTCGTCGCGGGGCGCTCCGGTTCGGCGATGACGGCCCGCATCGGAGTGATGCGGGTCACTCAGGAGCTCGATGCACTGTCGGCCATGGGTATTTCGCCGTCGTTGCGGCTGATCCTGCCGAAAGTCATCGCGCTTATTATCTCCCTGCCACTCCTGGTGGTATGGACGGATCTGATTGCACTGATCGGTGGGGCAGTATCAGCACATCTGGAACTGGGGATCGGTTACCACCAGTTTTTTCTCAAGTTGCCGAATGCGGTGCCTTTGTCCAACCTGATGATCGGGCTGTCGAAAGGCGTGGTGTTTGGCCTGTCAATTGCCCTAATCGCCTGCCATTTCGGCCTGCGCATCCAGCCGAATACGGAAAGTCTGGGGAATGAAACCACCAACTCTGTAGTAGTAGCCATCACGCTCGTGATTCTGGTCGATGCCGTCTTCGCGATTCTTTTTCGTGGGATCGGCATCCGATGAGTGGGGCACCTGTGGTTCGGGTTGAGGGCGTCTGGACTGCCTTCGGCGATAACCTCGTACACCGCGATATCAGCCTTACGCTGCAGAGGGGTGCGATACTAGCCTTGGTGGGTGCATCCGGTTGTGGCAAGACAGTTCTTATGCGTGAGATGATCGGTTTGCAGAATCCCACCCGGGGACGCGTCGAATTACTCGGTGAGAACCTCGCTACCGCCGATGCCCAAACTCAGCAACAGTTGCGGAACCGCTGCGGTGTCCTCTTCCAGGGTGGAGCTCTGTTCAGCGCGCTGACCGTTTTCGACAACATTGCTTTCAGTCTTCGGGAGTTGCGGGTGCTGGATGAGACGCTCATCGAGCGATTGGTGGCCATGAAACTGTCCATGGTCGGTCTTGATACAAGCAGCGCCCTGCTGATGCCGTCTGAATTGTCGGGTGGCATGGTCAAACGTGCAGCGCTGGCCCGCTCCCTGATCATGGAGCCGGAAGTGCTCTTTCTGGATGAGCCCACAGCGGGACTGGACCCTGTATTAAGTGAGGAATTCATCAACCTACTGCGAGCACTGCACCGGGAACTGGGGTTCACCATCATCATGATTACTCACGACCTCGACACTCTGAATGATTTGTGCACCCACGTCGGCGTGCTGGCCGATCAGCGTCTGGTGTCTTTTGGATCGCTGGACGACGCCATCGCCTGCGAGCACCCGTTTGCTCGGGAATTCTTCCACGGCAAGCGCGCCCGGCAGGTTTTCCGCCACACTCACTGAGATGGTCAAGGAAACCTATGCCTTGCTGACCGGCTTGTTCGTCCTGACGCTAGGCACCGCGATGGTGGTCATGGGCTTGTTCCTGGGCGATTATGGGCGCGAGCGGGATGTGTACATTCTTTGGACCCAAGGCGCTGTCTCCGGTCTGAATCCCGAGTCGGAAGTCATTTACCGCGGTGTTAAAGCCGGCAAGGTGGTGAGTATCGGCTTCGACCCGAAGGACACGCGCAACATATTTGTCCATATCGAGCTCGACAAAGGGCTGCCAATCACCCGTGGCACCTTTGCTACCCTGCGCGTACAGCCCCTGACCGGACTGGCGCAAGTTGAACTTAGCGATGCGGGAGATAACCTCGAACCCCTGAAGACGGATCCCCACAATCCGGCCCATATCCCGATTCAACCTTCATTGCTCGACAAACTGACCGGCTCGAGCAGCGACATCCTCACCCAGGTCACGCAACTCACTCATCGATTGAATTCCCTGCTCGGCGATGAAAATCAGGGGCGCATAGAACACAGCCTGGAGATGCTCGACCGGGCAGTCACGGAAATGGTGGCGTTGGAAAGACGTGTGGTCAAGGAGTTGGACCGCGTACCGGCTTTGGATAAACGATTGCGCAGCGCACTGGAAGATCATTCAGCGGCAGCCAGGTCTGTTCGGGAGACCTCCGAGCGCATCGGACAATTAACCGCCCATGCGGCAGAACTTGTGGCGCAGGGTAAATCGGCTGCAACCACGCTGAACTCGGATCAGTTACCTCAATTGAGAACTTTGCTTGACGATCTCAGGCAAGCGGCAGCAAATTTCCGAAAACTCTCGTCCACCTTGCAGCGTGATCCCCAAGTACTGCTGCTAGGGCCATCGCTGTCGCCCCCCGGACCGGGTGAACCGGGATACCAGGAACCCAGATGAAATTTAGCGCCCAGAGTGT
>JAJRDJ010000018.1 GCA_028678445.1 Methylococcaceae bacterium | reverse complement strand
TATTGCGCTTCGAGGGCGCGCAGTGCTTCGGTAAAGTCGGTATCGCTGTCCGCCAGGATATCAGCCGGTAGGACCGCCGTGGATTCGCTCCCGGCGGCAGCCGCCGTGGATTCGCTCCCGGCGGCAGCGACACTGTCGGTAGACGAGGTTCCCGTGGGACTTGCAAGAGCAGGGGGAGTGAAAGCCTGTGTGTCACCCCCGCCAGATTCGTCGCCGGTCAGCTCCAGAACCAGTTCTTTATCACGTGTTGGAGCGGTGTCCGCACTTTCGGTATTCGGGTGCTGCCGTTCCGGTTCGGCATACTGTGCCTCCAGGGCGCGCAACTCGGCGGTGAAGTCGGTGTCCTCGATGTCCAGCGCGTCTGCTTCGTCCTGAACGGGCGGGGCATGAGCGGACGATGCCGCTACCTCCGAGTCAGCAGCCGCAGGAGCGGAAAGCACCTCGCTCGTGATTTCCGGGGGCAGCCATTCCGGCCGCATCGCGTGGACGGTGGACCAGAATGTCACCGGCAGGTGTTTAACTCCCTCCTGAATTTCCCTTGCGTAAGCCCTGAATGCGTCCGGGTTATTGGCGTGGATGAAAATTTCGAACAGCTTGAGTTTGAGGTCGTGCTGCTCGGGGGCTTGCTTGATAGCCTCCCGTATCAGGCTCTCGGCTTGCGGATATCGCCCGTACCGAAGGTAGACATTCGCCTCCCATTGCGGGTCGAGGGTGGCGGTGTCCAAATCCCCGCTCAGCTCAAAACTGGGTTCACTGTAGCCGTCCGGGTTAGCCAGGCCTTCGCCAGTGGGCTCCTGGGCAATCCCTCCCCGGAGAATCGTATTCACCTCGCCAAGCCGACGGCGGAACAGCCAGGCACCCAGTCCAAGCAGTATCAGTCCACCGCTGGCGAGCCAGTATCCCGGCGCCATGGGGGATTCTTCAGACGGATTCTCGGTGGGCATGAGCGCTACCGTGGGCTTGGGTAAGGGCGCGATTGTGCTCGATGGCGCGGCTGACTGCACCGGAGGGACACTGGCTACCGGAACCGGAGCGCTCGTCTCGGCTGGCGTCGCGCCGCGCGCGGACTCATTGCTTGCCGGCGGCAAGGCGGGTTTCGCGGGCTGCGCTGGCTCATCGGATTCGGCCGGATGGGACTGATGGCTTTGCAGGCTCGCCAGCTCGGCGTTTTTCAGTACCAGCATGCGCTGCGCTTCTTCCAACTGCTGCTCCAGTTGCGTCAGCCGCTCCCGGAGCTCTTCGTTTTCCTTCTTCAGGGCGGAAGGCACTCTTGATGAAACTTCCGCAACCGCTCCAGCGCCATCGGCACTACCCGCCCCTGCGCCAAATGAGTAGCCGCGCGGCGGTTGGTAGGGTGCGGTGGCCTTTCCTGTAGTCGAGCTCTGGTTCCGTGCCATGGAGTCGTCATAGTCGGGCCTCGGACGACCCATCGCCTTGCTGCCTGACGGCGTCCCTCCGGTTCCCTCGGGGCCGACACTGGCGATGAAATCCTCGGTAGGAATGCGCAGTATGCTGCCGGCCCGAAGCCCATGGATATTTCCCGAAAATGCCCTGGGATTGGCCAAGTAAAGCGCCGTGGCCATCTGTCCGGCCGTTACCGAGTGCGGCCGGTCGACCCGGCTGGCGATCTCGAACAGCGTCTCCCGGCGTCGCACCGGGCCATACGTCTGACCTGTTAGCTGTTCCAGGCTAATGGCGGGCCGGAATGCGGGCCGGGAGGGCGCTTCGTCCTGAAGGTATGGCTCTGCATAACCCGGTGTCGCTCGGGCGGGCGGAGGCGGAGGGTTATAGGAGGCTGGATCGTCAAATTCCGCGTCTTGACGCGGGGGTGACAAATCGGAAGTGCTGATCTGGCCCGTGGCGGCTTGGGTGATGCCACCCGGCGGGTCCAGCAGCAAGGTGAACTCGCGCAGCAGCTTGCCTTGCGGAGATTCAACCTCGACCAGAAAATCCAGAAAGGGCTCCTGGATGACATCATTTGAGCTGACCTGAATAGCGTAGCGGCCGTCGTGTTTCGCGACGGGTCTGAAGCGGAGCTGGGTCAGCGCATACAGCCGCTCGACGCCGGCCTTGTCGAAGGCTTCGGGACTGGCGAGGCGCACCTGGATAGTGTCCAGTTTGTCGGCCCTGGATAGCACCAGGGGGATTTCGGCGTTAAGCGTCTGATTAAGCGCGGAGTGGGAGCGGATGTCTCCAATACCCATGGCACCCGCCCCGAGGGGCGCCAGGATGCCGATGATGGCCAAGGTTTTGGAGAATTCAGACATCAACGACCTGTTCGGGTTGTCCTGCCGTCTGCGTTAAGAAGCTGCCTGGATCGGAGTCCAAACAGCTCATGTTAGGTCAAAGGTACTCCTTGATCAGCACTTCCGCAATCTGCAGGCTGTTCAGAGCCGCCCCCTTGCGGACATTATCCGAGACCACCCACAGATCGAGACCACGAGGGTGGGAGATATCCTCGCGCACACGGCCGACAAAAACGGGATCGGTGCCGGCGCCGTCGGTGACCGCCGTCGGGTAGCCGCCTGGCTTGCGCTCATCGATGACTTCCACACCCGGCGCCTTGCGCAACAGCGCCAGCGCCTGTTCGGCGGTGATTTTGTCGCGGGTCTCGATGTGCACGGCTTCCGAGTGGCCATAAAACACCGGCACCCGGACGGCGGTCGGGTTCACCTCGATACTGTCATCGCCCATGATCTTCCGGGTTTCCCAGACCATCTTCATCTCTTCCTTGGTGTAGCCGTTATCCAGGAAGACATCGATCTGCGGCAGTACGTTGAATGCAATCTGCTTGGGATACACCTTGGGCGTGACCGGTTTGCCGCTCAGCAGTTGCGTGGTTTGCGTCGCCAGTTCCTCGATCGCCAGTTTGCCCGTGCCGGAGACGGCCTGATAGGTGCATACGTTGATGCGAGTGATGCCCACGGCGTCGTGGATGGGCTTCAGGGCGACCAGCATCTGGATGGTCGAGCAATTCGGATTGGCGATGATGCCCCGGTTGCGGTACAAGGCGACGGCCTCAGGGTTGACTTCGGGGACCACCAGCGGAATGTCGTCCTCATAGCGGAAGCGCGACGTGTTGTCGATGACCACACAGCCCGCCGCAGCGGCAATGGGGCCATAGACCTCCGAGGCCGAGGCACCGGCGGAAAACAGGCCGATTTTCGCGCGGCTGAAGTCAAAATCGGCGACATCCAGCACGGTGAGTTCACCGCCCTTGAACTCGATCTTCTTCCCGGCAGAGCGGCTGCTCGCCAGGGGAAATACCTCGCCCACCGGAAAATTACGTTCTTCCAGAACAGCCAGCATGGTTTCGCCCACCGCGCCGGTGGCGCCGAGGACGGCTACGTTGTAGGTCTTGCTCATATCAATCCGTCAGGGTTCAGGAACGCAGGGCCGCGACGATGGCATCACCCATTTCGGTAGTGCCCACCTTGCGGGTGCCTTCGGAGTAAATGTCCGCCGTCCGGTAACCGGTATCCAGTGCTCGGGTAACCGCCTGTTCGACGCGCTCGGCATTGGCGGCATCGTTGAAGCTGTAGCGCAGCATCATGGCCACCGAGAGTATGGTCGCGATCGGGTTGGCGAGTTGCTTCCCGGCAATATCGGGCGCGGACCCGTGTATCGGTTCGTACATCCCCTTGCCATTCTTGTCCAGCGAGGCCGAGGGCAGCATGCCGATGGACCCGGTCAGCATGGCCGCGCAGTCGGATAGGATGTCGCCGAACATGTTCTCCGTGACCATCACGTCGAACTGCTTGGGCGCCCGCACCAGTTGCATGGCGGCATTGTCCACATACATGTGCGTCAGCACCACGTCGGGGTAATCCTTCGCTACCTCGATCATGACTTCCCGCCACAGCTCGGTGCATTCCAGCACGTTGGCCTTGTCGACCGAGCAGAGTTTGCGGTTGCGCTTCCGTGCGGTCTGGAAGGCGATATGGCCGATCCGGCGGATTTCGGACTCGTTGTAGAACAGCGTATTGAAGCCCTCCCGTTCGCCCTTGTCGTTGACGCGCCGACCTCTGGGCTGGCCGAAATAGATGCCGCCGGTGAGCTCGCGAATGATCATGATGTCGAGCCCGGACACCACTTCCGGCTTCAGGGTCGAGGCGGCGACCAGTTGCGGGTAGAGGATGGCGGGACGCAGATTGGCGAACAGCTCCAGCTCCGCGCGCAAGCCCAGGAGGCCCCGTTCCGGGCGCAGCGAATAATCCAGCGGCTCCCACTTCGGGCCGCCCACGGCGCCGAGCAGTACCGCGTCAGCGGCGCGACAGAGGTGAAGCGTGGCTTCGGGGAATGGCGTCCCGGTGGCATCATAGGCGGCGCCGCCGATCAGGGCTGTTTCCGTCTCCACCTTGAGGCCAAAGTCCTGCTTGAGGACGTCCAGCACCTTGAGGGCCTCGGCGATGATCTCTGTCCCGATGCCGTCACCGGGCAAAACTGCGATTTTCTTGGTCATCTAATGGGGTAATCCTGTCCCTAGTTCGTTATGTCAGGCTGCATCCGCGAACAGCCAGGGAGCTTCCTGGCGGCGCCGTTCCTCGTAGGCGCGGATGGCGTCGGCGTGTTGCAGGGTGAGGCCGATATCATCGAGCCCGTTCAGGAGCCGGTGCTTGCGGGTCGGTTCGATATCGAAAGGAATGCGCTCGCCGAATTTGGTGGTGATGAGCTGCTTTTCCAGGTCCACTTCCAGCTGATAGCCCACGCCCGCCGCATCCTTGAACAGCATGTCGACGATTTTGGCATCCAGCACGATGGGCAGGATGCCGTTCTTGAAACAGTTGTTATAGAAAATATCGGCGAAGCTCGGCGCAATGATCACCCGGAAACCATAATCCTCGAGCGCCCAGGGGGCGTGCTCCCGTGACGAACCGCAGCCGAAATTCTCCCGCGTCAGCAGAATCCGGGCCCGGTAGGCGCAGGGCTTGTTGAGAATGAAGTCGGGGTTCAGCGGCCGATGGGTGCAGTCCATGTCCGGCTCGCCGCGATCGAGATACCGCCATTCGTCGAACAGGTACACGCCAAAGCCGCTGCGTTTGATCGACTTCAGGAACTGCTTGGGAATGATGGCATCGGTATCGATATTGGCCCGATCCAGCGGAATGACCCGTGAATTGATGTAGCGAAACGATCTCATGACTTCGGCGTCCTCTTGCGGGGAGTGGCAGTGGCTTTGGGCATGGCGGTTTTCCTGACGGTACCGGCGGCGCGCTTCGGTTTGGGCTGGCTGCCCGGCAGCGCTTCCGGTTGAGCGGGCGCGGGCGCCGCGGCGCTGGCAGCGAGGGTTGCCCTCGTGACGGGAGCGGGCGCGCTGAGCGGCGTAAGTTGCCGCACGTCCACGAAGTGGCCATTGACCGCCGCGGCAGCCGCCATGGCCGGGCTCACCAGATGCGTGCGCCCGCCATAGCCCTGGCGTCCCTCGAAATTCCGGTTGGAGGTGGACGCGCAGCGCTCGCCGGGTTCCAGCCGGTCGGCGTTCATCGCCAGACACATGGAGCAGCCCGGATCGCGCCACTCAAAACCGGCGTCAACGAAAATCCGGTCCAGCCCTTCGGCTTCCGCCTGTTTCTTGACAGGACCGGAACCCGGCACCACCAGCGCCAGTTGCACGTTGTCGGCCACCGTGCGCCCCCTGGCGATCTCGGCGGCGGCCCGGAGATCCTCGATGCGGCCATTGGTGCAGGAGCCGATGAACACCTTGTCGATGCGGATATCGCTGATCGGCGTACCGGGCTTGAGGTCCATGTACCGCAGGGCGCGCTGCATGCTGTCGCGTTTGACGGTGTCCTTCTCCCCTGCGGGATTGGGCACCTTATCGCCGATGGCAACCACCATCTCGGGCGAGGTACCCCAGGTCACCTGCGGCTGGATGCTGGCGGCATCGATCTCTACCACCGCATCAAACTTCGCATCCGCATCACTCCTGAGACCACGCCAGCTTTGCTCGGCCTGCTCCCACAGCTTGCCCGTGGGGGCGAAGCGGCGGCCCCTGACGTACTTGATGGTAGTCTCGTCCACGGCAATCAGACCCGCCCGTGCGCCGGCCTCGATAGCCATGTTACAGAGGGTCATGCGGCCTTCCATGCTCAGTTCCGCGACGGCGGATCCGGCGAATTCGATCGTATAGCCCGTGCCGCCGGCGGTGCCGATCTTGCCGATCACGGCAAGGATGAGGTCCTTGGCGGTCACCCCCGCGCCCAGTTTGCCGTCCACGCGGACCAGCATGCTTTTCGACTTGCGCTGCACCAGACACTGAGTGGCCAGGGCATGCTCGACTTCCGAGGTGCCGATGCCGAATGCCAGCGCGCCGAACGCGCCATGCGTGGCGGTATGCGAATCGCCGCAGACGATGGTCATGCCGGGCAGGGTGGCGCCCTGTTCGGGGCCCATTACATGGACGACGCCTTGCCGCTCATCCGCCATGTCGAACTCGAGAATGTCGTACTGTTTGCAATTGCTGTCCAGCGTTTCGATCTGCAGCCGTGCGATCGGGTCGCTGATCCCCTTGTCGCGATCCTTGGTCGGAACATTGTGGTCAGCGGTGGCAAGATTGGCACCGGACCGCCAGACCTTGCGCCCGCTCAGCCGCAGACCCTCGAAGGCCTGGGGCGAGGTCACTTCATGAAGCAGTTGACGGTCAATATAAAGGAGCGCCGAACCATCGGGTTCGGTGCGAACCACGTGAGCGTCCCACAATTTGTCGTACAGGGTTTTGCCGGACATGGGCGTTAGGTCTCCCGCAAGGAGTGGATGGAAAAGGAAAGGCGTGCCATTGGACGGGCTTCTGCCCGCCGGCGCTCGCCGGGTTCTTGATCGATCAGACCAGCACCGCGAGCAACCGCTCGGTGATGGCCTCCACATCACCGATGCCATTGATGCTGGCAAACCTGACGACGCCCTGTTCAGCCTTCGTCAGGTAATAGCCGACCAGCGGCTTGGTCTGTTCGTGATAGACGGCAAGCCGTTTACGTACCGTGGCTTCGGCATCATCATCGCGCTGGATCAGCGGTTCCCCGGACACATCATCCTTGCCTTCATCGCGGGGCGGGTTGAACAGCACATGATAGGTCCGGCCGGAGGCGGGATGCACGCGGCGCCCGCTCATGCGCTTCACAATTTCTTCATCATCGACGACGAACTCGATCACATGGTCAATGACGATTCCCATATTCTGCAGCCCATCGGCCTGGGCGATCGTCCTCGGAAAACCATCCAGCAGAAATCCATTTTGGCAGTCTTTCGCCCGGATGCGTTCCTT
>JAJRDJ010000143.1 GCA_028678445.1 Methylococcaceae bacterium | reverse complement strand
GGTAGTAAAGTTTGGCCCGTCTCACATCGCCCCGGCGCTTTACCAGAATTTCCTGAACCTGCGGACTAAAGGTCTGAAACACGCGTTCCACGCCTTCGCCATGCGAGATTTTCCGAACCGTAAATGCGGAGTTATACCCCCGATTGCGCTTGGCGATGACCACGCCTTCGTAAGCCTGTAAACGCTCGCGGTTTCCTTCCTTGACCTTGACCTGAACGACAACGGTATCACCCGGTCCAAAGTCCGGAATCACCTTGCCGGCCATCCATTCGGTTTCGAGCTGCTGAATAATATTTGACATCGTGATTCTCTTTATCTCAATACTTTCTTAGCTAAAATTTCGTGCTTAACTTCATCAAGCAAGGCTAGCTGTTCCCGGTCCAACGACAACTTTTCGAACAAGTCGGGACGCCGCAGCCATGTCCTGCCTAGTGACTGTCGCAGCCTCCACATCCTGATTGCCTCGTGGTTTCCCGACTGCAACACTGGCGGGACATCGCGTCCGTCCACCGTCTCTGGGCGTGTGTAATGCGGATAGTCCAATAAACCCGTCATATGTGAATCCTGCTCGGCGGAATCGGAATGCCCAAGCACCCCAGGGATCAACCGCGCCACGGCATCAAACAGCACCAGTGTCGCCAGTTCGCCGCCACTCAGCACATAATCGCCAATCGACCACTCTTCGTCGATTTCCGCCTCTATCAGACGCTCATCCACGCCCTTATAGCGCCCTGACACCAGAATCAATCTGGGACAGCGAGAAAAATTTACTACCGCCAGCTGATTCAGTAAACGCCCTTGCGGGCTAAGATAAACAGTCTTCGCCGGTATTGGCGAATCCCTCTTGGCCGCTCGGATGGCATCGCGCAGAGGCTCTACCTTCATCAGCATACCCGGACCACCGCCATAGGGCCGATCATCCACAGTTCTGTGCCTGTCTTGTGCGTACTGCCTGGGGTTCCAAACCTTGAGATCAACCAGACCGGTCGTCACCGCCCGTCCGGTTACTCCTTCAGCGGTCGCTTTCCGGACCATTTCTGGAAAGAGGGTGACAATGTCGAAACGCATGCGATTCGTCAAAAATCGGGATCCCAGTCGACCACTAGACGGCCTTCATCGAGATTCACTTCCTTAACAAACTCTCCCATCACAAAGGGAATCAGCCGGTCGCGCGCACCCTTTACTTCCAGCACGTCATTGGCCCCGGTTTCGAGCAACCCGTTAATCTTTCCTAGAGGATGCCCCATCGTCGTCAAAACCTCAAGACCCACCAGATCGGCCCAATAGAATTTGCCATGCGATGGCTTGGGAAAACATGCACGGGGTACGGCAATTTGCACGCCTTTCAGGGCCCTCGCCTGATCCCTGCTCTCCACCCCTTCGAGACTGGCCACCACAAGCACCCCTTGTGTCCGGCCGTGAATCACCCGGATGGTCCTTGATTCATTACCAGGTTCAATGATCCAAGGACCGTAACCCAGAATATTAGCGGCGGGATCGGTAAATGATTTTATTTTTACCCAACCCAACACCCCGTAAGCACCCACGATTTCCCCGACCACCACCCGCCTGGACATATGACTATCCTAGCGGCCTATCCCGGTCAACTTCAGGCGGCCGCCGCCTCGGCTTTCTTGTGCAGTTCCTTGATCAGGCTCGTTACACGATCTGTGGTCTGCGCGCCGTGACCTACCCAATACTGAATTCGTTCTTCGTTCAAGGACAGTCGTTCTGCCTTTCCGGATGCCACCGGATTAAAAAATCCGACTCGCTCTATGTAACGACCGTCGCGTTTGGCGCGACTATCGGTAACCACCACATGATAGAAGGGACGCTTCTTGGCGCCGCCCCGGGACAAACGAATAGTGACCATCAAGTTTCCTCAAACAAATACGACACGGCCGCAAAACCGCGCATTTTAGTTAAAAAAAAAGCTCTTGTGAAGCTCCAATAATCCAATGCAGGGTTGGGTCTGGATAACTTCACAAGGAAGTTTTCAGATCAAGAGCAGTTAATCTCGCTCTTGCATCAAGACCCATGGAGACCCTCGAGGAGCCTTCGCAGTGATATGGCGGAGAGAGAGGGATTCGAACCCTCGATAGAGTTATTAGCCCTATACTCCCTTAGCAGGGGAGCGCCTTCAGCCTCTCGGCCATCTCTCCTAAAACCGTCATAACTATTTCCGGCTGCACCGGATCAATCAATACCCGCCGCCGTCAGTATCCTGATCATCCGGATGATGTTCACGCTTGATACGTTCGTAGATTTCCTCGCGATGCACCGATACATGTTTCGGCGCATTCACTCCAATGCGAACCTGGTTACCCTTCACCCCTAGCACGGTAACCGTGACTTCATCCCCTATCATGAGGGTCTCGCCGACCCTACGAGTCAATATGAGCATAAAACCATCCCTTTTAGATTCGCGCACCTACGAACAATAAGCGCCCTACATACGATCGGGGGAATCAATCGATCCAGCTACCGGCCATCAAATAAGGGTCGCATTGTAGCACTTTCCACACTGCCGAAAATTGTTTTTTTCTCAGTTCGACACATTCGGCCTATCGAGGTGGAATGCTTCGTGCAGCGAACGCACGGCAAGTTCCAGATACTTTTCCTTCAATACGACGGAAATCTTGATCTCGGAAGTCGAAATCATCAGGATATTGATTCCCTCCCTTGCGAGGGTCTCAAACATCTTCGCCGCGATACCCGCATGCGAACGCATACCCACGCCTACGATGGACACCTTGACGATGGCATCATCGCCCAACACCTCGCGAGCTCCCAAGGCCGCGCAGGTCGACCGTAAAATGGACAGCGACTTCTGATACTCGCCCCGGTTCACGGTGAAGGTGAAATTGGTCGTGCCATCCTCCGCGACATTCTGGACGATCATGTCTACCTCGACGTTCGCTTCGGCAACCGGACCGAGAATCCGCGAGGCGACACCCGGCAGGTCAGGCACGCCGAGCACAGTGAGCTTCGCCTCGTCGCGATTAAAGGCGATACCGGAAATCAGAGGCTTTTCCATGTTTTCATCCTCATAACTGATCAGAGTGCCGGCTCCCTCCTGGAAACTTGAGAGTACCCGCAACGGCACATTGTATTTGCCCGCGAATTCCACCGCGCGGATCTGCAACACTTTCGAGCCCAAGCTCGACATCTCGAGCATTTCCTCGAAGGTGATGCGATCAAGCCGCCGCGCCTTGGGTTCTACACGGGGATCGGTGGTGTAAACCCCATCGACATCGGTATAGATGAGGCATTCATCAGCCTTAAGCGCCGCCGCCAGAGCCACTGCCGTGGTATCGGAGCCGCCACGGCCCAGCGTGGTGATGTCGCCCGCCTCGCTAATGCCCTGGAAGCCGGCGACCACGACCACCTTGCCTGCTTCCAGATCGGCGCGAATACGCTGCGTGTCGATATCCAGGATGCGTGCCTTGGTGTGGGCCGCGTCGGTCACGATGGACACCTGCCCGCCCGTGTAGGAACAGGCCGGACAGCCGCGTTCCTGCAAGACCATGGACAACAGGGCAATGGTGACCTGCTCACCGGTCGACAACAGCACATCCATTTCGCGGGGGTCTGGCGTTGGCTGAGCCTCCTTGGCCAGCGCCACCAGCCGATTGGTTTCACCGCTCATGGCCGACACGACCACGACGACCGATTCATCGCGCCGCCGTGCTTTGATGACATTGTCCGCAACGTGCCGGATTCGTTCTACGTTGCCTACGGAAGTGCCTCCGTATTTGTGTACATATAACGTCATAATTTTATTATCCGCGCCTGTCCATCAGGTGATAGCCTTCTTGACCCAGTCGATAACACCTTGCAGCGCCGCATCGAGATGAGTCGGATCGGTGCCACCCGCCTGCGCGAGATCCGGCCGGCCGCCACCCTTGCCGCCCACCTGGAGCGCGACGGCATTCACCAGCTCACCCGCCTTGACACGGCTGGTCTGATCCTTGGAAACGCCGGCAATTAGATTGACCCTGCCATCGGTGACGCTGCCCAGGACGATAACCGAACTCCCCAACTTGTTGCGCAGCTGATCAACCAGATCCCGCAGGCCCTTGGCATCCGTGCCATCCACCCGTTCCGCGAGCACCCTGAGGCCGCCCATATCGATGGCCTTCCCCACCAGACCATCACCCGAGGTACTTGCCAGCTTGCCTTTGAGCCGTTCCAACTCCTTTTCCAGAGCCTTGGTCCGCTCGACAATCTGTTCCACCTTTTCTTCGAGACCTTCCCGGCCAGACTTGACGCGCTCCGCCAGCTTGATCAAAAGCCGTTCGCCGGCTGCGATCCACTCAAATGCGCCAGGGCCACTTACGGCCTCGATACGCCGTACCCCCGACGCCACACCCGACTCGCTGACAATTTTACAAAAGCCGATATCGCCAGCCCGGCGGGCATGGGTGCCACCGCATAATTCGGTGGAAAAATCGCCGATCCGCAGCACCCGGACATCATCGCCATATTTTTCACCGAAGAGGGCCATGGCCCCGGCTTTCATGGCGTCTTCCTTGGCCATCACGTCGGCACTGATCGCGCAGTTCAGTCGAATCTGATCATTCACCAGTCGCTCAATGGCCTCCAGCTGTTCGGCGCTGATCGGCTCGAAATGCGAGAAATCAAAGCGCAAACGCTGGGCATTGACCAAAGAACCCTTTTGTGCGACATGTTCCCCCAGCACCTGACGTAGCGCGGCGTGCAGCAAATGTGTCGCGGAATGGTTGAGCGCCGTTGCCAGCCGATTTGCGGCATCCACCTCGGCGGTCACCGTCACACCGAGCGTGAACGCACCGGACTTAACCTGACCCCGATGCAAAATTACCTCAGTACCCTGCTTTTGCGTGTCTGCGACCTCGAACCATGCCTCGCCGCTCCGGATTGCGCCGCGATCGCCGGCCTGCCCCCCGGACTCCCCATAAAATGGGGTCTTGAGCAAAATGATCGTGCCACTCTCGCCCGCCGCCAGCCGGTCAACCGGTTGGCCCTCACGGAACAGGGCTACAATCGTGGTCTCCCCGCTCAGCTGTTCATAACCCGAAAATTCGCAGCGCACGTTAGCCTGAACTTCATGTGCATGATCGACGGCGAATTGGCTGGCGGTACGGGCGCGATCGCGCTGGGCCTGCATCGCCTGCTCGAACCCGGCTAGATCCGGCACCAGACCATGCTCGCGGGCGATATCGGCGGTCAGGTCCACCGGAAAACCGAAGGTGTCATAGAGCTGGAATACCGTTTCGCCCGGTATGATTCCGCCGCTAAGCTGTGTGAGCTGGGCTTCGAGTATGCGCATCCCCTGCTCCAGAGTCTCGGCGAACCGCTCCTCCTCCTTGCGCAATACCCTGACAACGGTATCGCTGGCTGCAGTCAGCTCGGGATAGGCTGTGCCCATGAGCGCGCAGAGCGGCCCCAACATTCGGTAAAAAAATACCTCTCGAATACCCAGCTTGTAGCCGTGCCGGATGGCCCGCCGGATGATGCGACGCAGCACATACCCGCGCCCTTCGTTGGAGGGCAGCACCCCATCGGCGATCAGGAACGCACAAGAACGGATGTGATCGGCCAGCACCCGCAGCGAACTATGCTCCGTGGTTTGAAGCCCGGCCAGATCGGCCGCCGCCTTCACCAGAGGCCGGAAGAGATCCGTATCGTAATTGCTGTGGACACCCTGCACCACGGCGGCGATACGCTCGAGACCCATGCCGGTATCCACCGAGGGCTTGGGCAGTGGCGTCAGCGTTCCATCCACGCTTCGGTCATACTGCATGAAAACCAGATTCCAGATTTCGATGTAGCGGTCGCCCTCTTCATCGGGCGATCCCGGCGGCCCTCCGGGGATGCCCTGGCCGTGGTCGTAAAAAATCTCGGTGCAGGGACCGCAAGGACCCGTGTCGCCCATGCTCCAGAAATTGTCCTTGGTGCCGATGCGGGAGAAACGGGCCGGGTCGATGCCGACCTCTTTCAGCCAGACCTGCTCGGCCTCGGTATCCTGATCATAGATCGTGATCCACAGCCGTTCCGGCGGGATGCGTAATTCACCCGTCAGGAATTCCCAGGCAAACTGGATGGCTTCGCGCTTGAAATAGTCGCCGAAGCTGAAGTTGCCCAACATCTCGAAGAAAGTGTGATGCCGGGCCGTATACCCGACATTTTCGAGATCGTTATGCTTGCCCCCCGCACGAACGCAGCGTTGCGAGGAAGCCGCCCGCACATAGGGGCGATCCTCGCGCCCCAGGAAAACATCCTTGAATTGCACCATGCCCGCGTTGGTGAATAACAAGGTGGGATCGTTGGCCGGGATCAAGGGACTCGAAGCGACGGGTTTGTGCCCTCGCGCCTCGAAGAAACTTAAAAATAAACTCCGCAGTTCCTCGCTGGTCATGCTACAGCCGTTATTCCATTCGTAAATACTTGCGTCACTCATCGCTCATCGCTGCCGCCTTCCCGTAACCGTCGGAAAAGCCTCAGAACCTGGTCACCGGTAAATCCCCTTCGGAGCAGATAGCGCTCCCGCGCTGCCCGGTCAGTAAGGCTCTCCGGGAATTTTCCGCCAAATTTTCGAGCGTAAATTTTCTCCATCTGAGCATCCCAGTCCATGGCCGCCATGTCGGCACTATCGCCCTCGGCGATGCCCCGCTGTCGGAGTTCCTGTCGAATCCGGTAAACCCCGTAACCCTTCGCTACCCGGCTGCGGGTAAAGACCTCGGCAAAACGAGCATCACTCTGCAAGTTCTCGTCGCGAAGCTCACCGATGACCTCGTTGATCAGCCGCTCAGAAAATCCCCTTTGGGACAGTTTTAGCCTTAGCTCTTCCTGACTATGCTCGCGCCGGGCGAGATAATTCATACAGGCGGCGACTACCGCCTGCTTCACCTCGACGGCTTCGCTCAGAGTTCTTCCTCGATCGCCTGTGACACCGAAGCACTTACCGGCTTACCGGCAGCGGCCGTTACGGAAAAGGCCTTTTCGCGAATCTTGGCCTCCAAGGTCGCGGCAACCTCGGGGTGCTCCTTCAGGAAAGCGCGGACATTGTCCTTGCCCTGCCCTATGCGGTCTCCGCCATAGCTGTACCAGGAGCCGGATTTCTGCACCAATTCATTGGCAACACCCAGATCGACCAGTTCGCCCTCGCGGGACACGCCTTCGCCATAGATAATTTCGAACTCCGCATTACGGAACGGCGGAGCGACCTTGTTTTTTACCACTTTTACGCGGGTTTCATTACCCACTACCTCGTCACCATTCTTGATGGCGCCCAGGCGGCGGATATCCAGCCGTACCGAGGCATAAAACTTGAGCGCATTGCCACCGGTCGTCGTCTCGGGACTACCGAACATGACACCAATCTTCATCCGGATCTGGTTGATAAAAATCACCAGTGTGTTGGATCGCTGGATATTGGCTGTCAGCTTGCGCAACGCCTGTGACATGAGACGCGCCTGCAAGCCGACATGGGAATCGCCCATTTCACCCTCGATTTCAGCCTTGGGGGTTAACGCCGCCACCGAGTCGACCACCACGACGTCCACTCCGCCGGAGCGCACCAGCATGTCGGCAATCTCCAGCGCCTGCTCACCGGTGTCCGGCTGCGAAACCAGCAAATCCGTCAGATTAACGCCGATCTTCTCGGCATACGTCGGGTCCAGCGCGTGCTCGGCGTCGATAAAGGCCGCCACCCCGCCCAGCTTTTGGGCTTGCGCAATGATCTCAAGGGTCAGTGTAGTCTTACCGGATGACTCGGGGCCATAAATCTCGACGACACGCCCACGCGGCAGACCACCTATCCCGAGAGCGATATCCAGCGTCAGTGACCCAGTCGGGATCACCTGGATATCGCGGTGGGCGGGCGTATCCCCCATGCGCATGACTGAACCCTTGCCGAACTGTTTTTCGATCTGGGCGAGTGCCGCGTTAAGTGCTTTTTGCTTGTTTTCGTCCATGGACATTATTCCCGACTACGTTTTGAAGCGAATAAATACCAATTATCTCATACCCCCCTTAGGGGATACACCTGGTCTTTCATCGTTCTGCAGCACGAATGGCCAGGTACCCAAGGCCGGATACGCCGGCCCGCGCGGACCGGCACGCGATTCGAGCAGGTTGAATGAAGTCGGTTCGAGC
>JAJRDJ010000142.1 GCA_028678445.1 Methylococcaceae bacterium | reverse complement strand
GTTTCGCAAACGAAGATCGAGGTCGGGATGGTGCTTTCACCGGGATGTTCGAAAACGATGTTCGGCGCGCGCTTCTCACCCAGAACTTCCCAGATCTTCGCCCCGAAAGACCGCACCCCCTTCAACCACTTGGCGTAGCCGGCATTATCCTTCCAGTGCGGCAACATTCCCCAGTGATCGAACTCATTGCGGTTGATGCAGCCTTTGGCCCCCAGCTTCATGCAGTAGTCAAACTTGTCTTCGCCTGACACCATGGCGACCGACGTTGCGCCGACTGCCTTGGCGATCTGAATTGCCATCGAGCCGAGACCGCCGGCACCGCCCCATATCAAGGCCACATCTCCCTTCTTGATCGAGCTGGCGCCCCAGCCATGCAGCATTCGCCAGGCGGTCGCCGCGACCAGCGTGTAGGCTGCCGCTTCTTCCCAGTTCATGTGCTTGGGCTTCGGCATGCACTGATGGCCCTGTACTCTTGTGAATTGGGCAAAACTGCCGAAATTGGTTTCGTAACCCCATATCTTGAATGACGGCGAGTACATCGGATCGCCGCCACCCTTGACCCACGCGCAGTTGCGGTTCCATTGGCCGCAATGCATTACCACTTCGTCGCCAACCTTCACGTTGGTAACGTCCTTGCCGACAGCGTAAACGATGCCGGAAGCATCGCTGCCACCGATGTGGAAGTCCTCGGGTTCGCCGCCCTTGTTGCGAGCGGCGATGACGTTCACCGGGATCCCCAGTGCCGCCCAGACGTTGTTGTAGTTGATTCCCGCTGCCATCACGTAGACGAGCACTTCATCGTCAGCAATGGTCGGGGTATTTACGACTTCCTTCTGAAACGCCTCGGTTGGCTTGCCAAAGCGCTCCGGACGGATCAGCCAGGCATTCATTTTCTCCGGAACTTCGCCCAACGGAGGTCTGTTGCCTATTGCATAGAGTTGCGTACTCATGAAGATGCTCCTATCTGGTTGAGTTGCTCGATGATTTTCCCGAGGTGAAGCGGGAAAGGATGTGCATTCGCATACGTTCGTACTCGGCAAACTGATTACAACGATTTTCGCTCAGGCGTTGGCCGATGATGCTGTGACCACCAGCCAAGTCCAGGCCAAAAGTGCCGAATTCCTCTTTCAGCAGGCGCATGACCCAGGCACTCTGATGGCGGGAGCGCAGTTTTCCCAGCAAACCGACATCGGCGAGAAAGCTGCGGTGCCTGTCAACATGCTCGAGGAATGGTTTGATGCCGGCATTCGTGGTGGCACTCACCAGACATACCGGGTAGTCCCAACCTTCCCGGCGATCCGGCCGGGAAGCGCTGCGGCCAAGCTCGCTGGCGGTCTTGCGTGCCGAGGTGCCAAGGTCGGCCTTATTGACCGCAAAGATATCCGGAATCTCGATGATGCCCGATTTGAGATACTGGATGGTATCGCCCGAGGCCGGCTGCGCCACATAACACACCGTGTCGCCGATCTCGGCAATATCGATTTCGGTCTGGCCGACGCCGACTGTTTCGATCACCACGATATCGAAACATCCCAGCATCAGCCAACTCATCGGCCAGACCTCGGTCGCCACCCCGCCCAGCTGACTGCGATTGGCCAGCGAGCGGATGAACAAGCCTTCGTCGTAAGATGAGTTCTTGATGCGGATGCGGTCCCCGAGCAAGGCGCCACCGCCCAGCTCGGGGCGACTCGAGGGATCCACCGCCAGGACGCCGACCGTCCTGCCGGCGAGTCGCCACTCCCGGATCATTGCGGCGACGAGCGACGACTTGCCGGCGCCGGGCGGGCCGGTAACCCCGATGAGGTGGCCGTCGTTCAGCCAGCGCTCACCCGACAGCGACGCCAGCAGCCGCGCCGAGCGGTCACGTGCTGCCGCCAGCTTGTTGTCGAGCAGGTTCAGCCCGCTGGCAACCGCCGCCCGCTCCCTGCGCAGTATCCCTGCAGCCAACTGCTCGGGGTCCGGAAGCTTGACCTCGGTCATGATCGATCCGTCAATTCATCGCCGGAAGCCGTTCGAGCCCGTTGCCCTCTCGGATCACGTTGACCATATCCTCCATGATGGTATTGAGATTGAAATCCTTCGGTGTGTAGACGGCTCGCACGCCCAGTGCCGTCAGCTTTTGGGCATCCTCCGGCGGGATGATGCCGCCGGCGACTACCGGCACATTCGCCAGATCCCGCAAACGCAGTTCCTGCAGGACCGTCTCCACCAGTTCCATATGGCTTCCCGAAAGGATAGACAGGCCGACCATATGCACGCCTTCTTCCTGCGCTGCCTGGGCAATCTGTTGCGGTGTCAGCCGGATGCCGTCGTACACGACCTCGAACCCGACATCCCTGGCCTTGACGGCGATCTGTTCCGCACCGTTGGAATGTCCATCGAGCCCCGGTTTCCCTACCAGCAGTTTCAGGGGCCGTCCGAGGGCCGTGCCGGTGCTCGCCACCCTTGCCCGGAGGTCGGTGACCTGATCCCGCATGCCCAGCACCTCCCGGCTGTCGATGGCAATGTCGATCCCGGTTGGCGGTCTGAACTCACCAAACACCGCGCGCAGCGAATCGCCCCATTCTCCCGTGCTGACTCCCGCCAGGGCGCAGCGAATCGAACTGGGCATGATGTTTTCGCCGCTCCTGGCGGCGTCGGCAAGCCCCTGCAGGGCGGCACGGACGTCGTCGGCATTGCGGTTCTTTCGCTGCGCCTGCAGCCGTTCGATCTGCTCGCGCTCGGCCGCCGGGTTGGTTTTCATGATCG
>JAJRDJ010000141.1 GCA_028678445.1 Methylococcaceae bacterium | reverse complement strand
TCAGGTCGATGGGACTGAGCGCATAGGCCACGAGTCCTGCAATCAGCAGCCGGGCCAGCCAGGGCGTCTGGGGGTGGCGCGCGACGAGGTACAGGGCCAGGGTGTCCTGTTTGAGCCGTCGCGCCCATTCCCGAAGCCGCTGCATGAGCCGAGCGAGCCGCCGTCAGCCGGGCGGCTCGGTGTAAAGGGAGGCGGCGATATCGCGGCTGATGCGGCCGAGGGCGCGCGCGTAGGCGGATGCCAGGGCGTCATAGCTGGAGTCGCGGACCGGCTCGCGGGCCAGTGACTGGCCCCGGAGCGGGCATTCGGCGTGCTTGCGGCGAATGATCCAGGCGGCTTCGACGCTCGCCGAATGGCCCAGTACCGCTTCAAAGCGCCGGATATCGATGGCGATGCGATAGTCCGGGTCGCTGGCGGCGGTCTCCTGACCTTGGATGCCGATCAGCGTGGTCTTGCCCAGCGCACGGTAAAGGTCGTCCGCAAGCACGGCGGCGATGGCGCCGGACAGCGGCTGGGCCCAACGGTGGAGGTCGCTGATATCCAGCCGGTTGTCGCCGCTGCGGGTGACGATTTGCTGGCGGTCAACGCTGTCGGGCAGAGTCACGGGGCCGAGCACGACGTTCATCACGCTGGGTGTGAAGGCCGCGCCTCGGGTGGGCTGGGGAGCCGGGCTCTGCAGGCTGTAATAACTGCGCTGCGGGGAGCGGGCGCAGCCGGCGCTGACCAGGAGGGTCAGGGCCAGGCCGCAGAGCGCGAGGCGGTGGGCTTTGGGGGAGGTGAGCATGGGCTTAATCATCCGTTTTGCCGCGTAGGAGGGCTTCGGGTTCGCGATCCAGGGTATCGGCCAGTGAGCGAACCGATTGGACCGCTCGGGTCGTCTCGCGCAGGGTCTGCCGCAAATCCTGTTGCAGGGGCGAGTCGCTGCCGACGGATTTCTGCAAGCCGGCGAGCGTCTTCCTGAGATCGGCTATCGCGGCGGTGGATTCTGGGGCGACTTCGCCCTCCAGCCGCTTCAGCAGCTTGTCGAGACTCTGGGCGGAGGCGTTAAGGGTGGCGAGGGTGTCGCGGGTGTTCTTGCCGATATCTTCCAGTGGAATCTTGTCGACTTTGCGGAGGATTTTGGCGACCGATTGCTGAAGTTCCTCCACGGTGCCGGGCGCGGTGGGCAGTTGCAGCGGGCTGCGGTTCCAGTCCATGGTGATTTTAGGCGCATCGGGAATGAAATCCAGCGAGACATAGAGTTGGCCGGTCAGCAGGTTGCCACTGCGCAGTTGGGCGCGCAGCCCCCTGGCAATCATGTTATTGAGCAGGGTGTTGCGTTCGCGATCACTCAGCCTTGCGGTTTCGTCAGTCTTGTGGCGGGTATCCAGTTGCTCCCGGTAGATCGCCACGCGGACGGGAAAGTCGAACCACTGGCTTTTGCGGTTGAAGGTCACGTCGACCGAAAGCACTTCACCGATGGGGATGCCGCGAAATTCCACCGGGGCGCCGGGCAGGAGTCCGCGCAGTGAGTCGCTGAAATACAGCTCGAAAATTTCCGGCTCGCCATTCAGGGTTTTCATGGCCGTGGCGCGATTCTTGTGCAGCGGGAACTTGAATCCGGGTTCGGCCCGTTCGCTGCCGAGCAGGTCCGGGGGGGTTTCGAAGGCGACACCGCCCGCGAGGATGGAGGTGAGCGACTGGGTCTCCAGCTTCATGCCGCCGCTGTCCAGGGTGATATCGAAGCCGCTCGCATTCCAGAACCGGGTGGCTAGGGTGACGTACTGGTCATACGGCGCATGGACGAAAAAACGGATATGGACGTCCCGGCCGTTCGGGTCGAGTTCATGGGCGATCACCTCGCCCACCAGGATGTGCCGGAAATAGATGGGTGAGCCGATATCCAGCGAACCCATGTCCTGCGCCTCCAGCATGAACTGCCGTCCGGGCAGTTTGTCGGTAAGGATGGGGGCGACCTCCAACCCCGTGTAATGCCGTTCCCTCTGGTCGGACGTTCCGACATCCAGGGCAATGTACGAACCCGACAGCAGGGTTCCTACCCCCGAGACCTGTCCTCCCGAGAAGCGTGGCCGGACTACCCAGAAGCGGGTGTCCTTGACCAGAAAACTCTCCGCTTCCTTGGTGAATTGCGCGGTGAGGATGATTTTGCTGCGATCCGGCGCGATGGCGATGGTCTTGACCTCGCCGATGTCGACGTCCTTGAAGCGAACCTTGGTTTTGCCGGCTTCGAGTCCCTCGGCGGTCAGAAACGTGAGGGTGATGGTTGGGCCAGTCTCCAGCACGGTTTTCACCGCCAGCCACCCGCCCAGGACCGCGGCGAGCAGGGGGATGATCCACACAAGCTGGATGGAGGGCTTGCTGACCGGCAGGGCCTCCGGCAGATCGTCGACGGGGGGTAGTTCAGGCATGGACATCCGTGTGGGGGTTGTGGGTCGCAAGGGGTTCCGGGTGGGGCTCATCCCAGGTCAGCCGGGGATCAAAGGCCATGGCCGCCAGCATGGTGAGGACGACCACGGCGCCGAACGCCAGGGCGCCCGGCATCGGTGTGATGCTGGCGAGGCTCTTGAGCTGGACCAGGGCGGACAGCAGGGTCACGACGTAAATATCCAGCATTGACCAGCGGCCGACGAATTCCAGCAACCGGTAGAGCCGGGCGCGGAGGCGCCGGTTCTGCACCGAGCGCATCTCTACCGCAATCAGGAGATAGGTCAGGATCAGCAATTTACCCATCGGCACGATGATGCTCGCGAAAAACACCAGCGCGGCCAAGGGCCAGGAACCCTCGGTCCATAAATAAATGACGCCGCTGAGGATGGTGTCCTGTTGCGAGCCAAACAACGAGCCGGTCGCCATGATCGGCAGGGCATTTGCCGGTATGAAGAGGAGGTAGGCGGCGATCATCAAGGCCCAGGACCGGCCCGTTCCGCCCGGTTTTCGCGGGTGGAGATGCGACGCGCAGCGGCGGCAAATCACGCTTTCCGCATGGGCGGGTTGCCGCGACAAGAGTCCGCAGGTATGGCATGAAAGGAATCCCTGGCTGACCGCCGAGAGCTGCGGGAAACGTTCCGGCTTCATGAGGGGTTCAGTCGTTCCCACAGATCATGGGTATCCAGCGAAGCCATGGCGGCGGCGAATAGCATGATCAGCGCGCCAAAGGACCAGAGAGCAATTCCGGGCGTGATGTGAGCCAGGTGGGACAGTTTGACCACGGATACCAGCACACCCAGCATCAGTACTTCCACCATGCTCCAGGGCCGGGTGGCCACGGCCAGCCGCAGCAGATGGGCCAGGCCCGGCAGGCGCCAGCCGAGTATCACGGCCGAGAGAATGAAGATGAGAGCGAAGATTTCAAACGCTGGTGCCAGCAGGGTGGTCACAAATACCAGCACGGCGACTATGGGCATCTCTTCGTCCCAGAGGGTATGCACGGCGCTGAATAGCGAGGCCGAGCGCTGCAGTCCCTGAGTATCGATGCTGACAATCGGGAAGGCATTGGCCAGAACGAATGCCACCGCCGAGGCGAGCAGCAAGGCCAGGGTTCGCTGCGGACCGTGCGGGTTGTCGCGGTAGAGTTCGGCACCGCAACGAGGGCATATGGCCTCACCGCCGGGCTCAAGAGTAACTACCCGCTGTAGGAGATCGCATTCGTGACAGGCAATGAGGCGATGGGGCAAGGCGAATGCGGAATTAGTGAGTATTCCAACGGCCGGAGGCGGACGATGCCGCCTCCGTCATAGGTTTCAGCGTGGCATGACGTTGCTCTGTTGGCTTCGTCACCGGTACGCAGGCTTATTTTTTCAAGACGGTCGCGGGACTGACATCACGCGGCAG
Source organism: Methylococcaceae bacterium (assembly GCA_028678445.1). Classification (GTDB taxonomy): domain Bacteria; phylum Pseudomonadota; class Gammaproteobacteria; order Methylococcales; family Methylococcaceae; genus UBA6136. The sequence goes on along the minus strand of JAJRDJ010000141.1, from coordinate 2,557 downwards.
GATGGGGGTTTCGGTGCTGATCTTGAGGTCGGACAGCAGGTTGAGTTCGTTCTCGATCTGCAGGAACTGACCGGCGACGATCGCCGAGGTGGCTTTTTTGATGCGGTTGTAATACTTGCGGAAGAGGGCGTTGCGGTCATCTCGGATTTTCAGCGAGCGGAGCGCCAGGTTATCCGCGATATCATTGTTCATGTTTTCATAATTGGCCGCGTAGTCGCGGATGATGCTGTAACGCTCATCGTAGATTTTCTTCAGCTCCGCCTCGTAGGGATAGTATTCCCGCCAGAAGGCATCATGCTCGGCGGGGCCCAGATTGAGGGCCTTCTGGATCAGGGCGACTTTCTTCTCCCGGTATTTCGCCCGGTCCACTTCGAGAGCCTTCATTTCCGGGTCATTGGCCGAAATGGGCGTTAGGGGTTTGGGCGTCAGGGTACAGCCGGTCAGCATGATGGTGGCCAGGATCGATGCCGAAAGTACGCGCCGGGTGATGATGAGGGGTTTGTTCATGGATTTTCCTTGTTGGTGGTTTGGTTAGGGTCGCCTGGTTTGGCGGTTTACCGGCCCCGAAGCCGTCAAAAACGAGCGTTCATGCCTGCACGCCTGCAATTCTATCCCAACCCGCCAATGTTCATGTACCTGCCTTGGAAGAAAAGCCCGCGGCTGCTCGCGGGCATGGCGGTTTGCGCTATAGCGGTTTTTGATCGAAGCGGTAAAAACTCTTGTTGAGATAGTAGAGCACGTCATCGATCTCCTCCCGCGACCAGGGATTGCCGGTGTGTGATACCCAGTCCTCTATCCGCTTCCGAAGCGCGTCCAGGGTCTTGAGCTTGCGGTTCCGGGCATGCAGCAAGTCCTCGTGACAGGACTGACATTGCTGATTGTAGAGCTCCTGCCCGCGCGCGAAATTTTCGGCCAGTACCGGTGGGGCATAGGCCGCGGCCGTGAGAAGGGCGCAAAGGCCGGTATAGGCAAGGAACATGTGGTGTTTCATCTTGTGTGCTCCTTCCATTTTGGAATAATCGGGTGAACTATAGCAGGCCGATCAACCAAAATGAGCACCCCATTTGGGCAATGTCACGGAGGTTTCAGCCCGATTCCTTCAGCCCATATTTACGTACCCGGTAGCGCAGGGTTTCGCGGGTCGTGCCGAGCGCGCGGGCGGCGCCGGTGACATTACCGAGGTGGCGGGTGAGAGTGGTTTCGATGATGTAACGGTCCATGTCGTCGAGGTCCATGCTCCCGTCCAGAGGGATGAACAGGCCATCCTGGGTGGAATCGCCCATTGCCGGTGGCGCGGGATGCTCGCGGCCCGGTAGTTGCAGCCACTGGGCAGGGAACAAGGGGCCATCGGCGAATAGCACACAGCGTTCGACCACGTTCCGCAGTTCCCGGACATTACCCGGCCAGGAATGGGCGCGGAGCTCGCGCCAGACTTTTTCCGGCACGATCTTGACCTGCTTGCCCGCCTTGGCGTTGAGTTCGGCGATGAATAGCGGAACCAGTTCCACCAGATCTTCCTTGACCGTGCGAAGCGGTGGCAGGTTGAGCCGGAAGACGCTCAGCCGGTGATAAAGGTCATTGCGGAAGGTTCCTTCGCGGACCATGGTTTCAAGGTCCCGGTGACTGGCGGCCAGAATCTGGACGTCGACGCTAATTTCCCGCTCCGATCCCAGCCGCCGGAATTTGTGATCCTCGATCGCCTTGAGTAGCTTGGCCTGCAAATCCGCTGGCATTTCGCCGATTTCATCGAGAAACAGCGTGCCGCCATCCGCCTGTTCGATTAGGCCCCGATGACGGCCGGTGGCGCCGGTGAACGCACCCGCTTCGTGGCCGAAGAGTTCCGACTCCAGCAATTCCCGGGGCAGCGCGGCGCAGTTCAGTTCCACCAGCGGGTTAAGGCCCCGCTTGCCGCTGTGATGGAGGATGCGCGCCACCAAGCCCTTGCCGGTGCCGGTTTCGCCGCCGATGATGATGGCGCTGAAAGGGACGCGGGTCAGGCGGGCCAGCATGTCCCTGACCTCCTGGGCGGCCACGCTTTTCCCGACATAGGCGTCCGGCGAGTATTTACGGTGGCCCACCTCCGCCTGTTCCAGCAACCGGCGCTGGGCCAGCGCGCTGCGGGTGGCGCTGGCCATGACCAGGTCCAGCCGGTCCATCTCGCAGGGCTTTTCGAGAAACTCATAGGCGCCAAGCCGGAGGGCGCGCACCGATTCCTGTACCCCGCCATAGCCAGTCAGGAACAACCACTCGCAATGGGGCAACGTGCCCTTGACCGCTTCCATGAAATCGAGGGCATTGCCGTCGGGGAGATTCATGTCGGAAAGTATCAGCAGGGGTTCCAAATGCTGCAGTTCAAGCAGGGTGCGGGCCTGCTTGATACTGCCCGCCAGTTCGACTTCCCAGCCTGCCTTGCCGTAATGCCTGGTGAGCTCCTGACCGAGCAACGGTTCGTCTTCAATAATTAACAGGCTGTTGGGCATGATGAGTCCGTCTGCTGTGGCGGTGTAAGGTAAGGTTAGCACGGCCGGGGAGGTGGCCGATTGCTGGCAAAGACAGC
>JAJRDJ010000017.1 GCA_028678445.1 Methylococcaceae bacterium | reverse complement strand
TGCAAAAAGACAGGAATGGCTTATTAAAGTTCAGGTGACCCACGACAGACGGCTTTAACAGCCCTGCCAGGGCAGCCTGTGGGGCTGTTTGGGTTATCCTAAGAAAGCGCTGTAGCAACCCGCGCATCACTCATTCGGCAAGGCAATGTCCTTGAATCCGACCATCGAATCAAGACTGACCATGATCAAACCCACGCGTCCGATTCTTTTGCCCGCCTGTTTGGCGCTCACCGCCTGTTCCAGTCTTGGGCCAACGCGACCCGTGCAGAGCGTCGAATCTGTTGCCAGCACCCAGCCGGAGCCGGCGCAGCCGACTCCCACCGTTCGGCAACCGGTCGCGCCATCGCATTCCCGACAAGAGTCGCCAGCGATCGTTAGGCCACGGCCGTTACCCAGCGAGTCCTTGCCTCCCGAACGTGCTCCGGTCGAACCATTACCCGGATATTCTTCCTCACCCTACGGAGTCGACCCCATACCAGCGATTCCACCAGCGGAGCCGCTCCCTCAGTCCTTGCCAGAGGAGACTTCCCCTCAGCCTGCCGAACCCCAATTCGCGGAGCTTGCTACCCCGCCACAGTCGCCCGCGCTCACGCCACCGCCGGAACCCAAGGTCTTCTCCATGGAGGCGCCACCCGCCGTGCTGGCACTGGAGACCGACATCGAGGGCAATTTGAAAACCGGCGGTTATGCCGATGCGGCGGCTTCCCTGGAGCGCGCCATTCGCATCCAGCCCAAGAATCCGGAACTCTGGCATGTGCTGGCCGAAGTCAGGTTGAAGCAGCAACAACCGGGGCTAGCTGAAGATCTGGCCAAAAAGTCGAATTTGCTGGCGAAAAACAATGCCGAACTGATCCGTTCCAACTGGAAAATCATCGCGGAATCGCTGCGCTTGAAGGGGGATACCGCCGGTGCCGCGGAAGCCATGGCCAAGGCGAGACCATAAGTGCTCGAACTTGGCGCTATCTTCACCCCGGACGGGCGGCTCGCCCGCGAACTGCGGGGCTACCGTCCCCGTCAAGCGCAAATGGAGATGGCAGTAGCCACGGCGCGGGCGATAGAAGAGGGGGGTTGTCTGGTGGCCGAAGCGGGTACCGGCACCGGCAAGACGCTCGCCTATCTGGTGCCCGCGATCCTGTCCGGCAAGAAGGTGATTGTTTCGACGGCGACCAAAACCCTGCAGGATCAGCTATTCCGCAAGGATCTGCCGGTGGTCCGCCGCGCCCTGGAACGGCCGGTCCGGACAGCCCTGCTTAAAGGGCGCAGCAACTATCTGTGCCTCTATCGGCTCGAGCATGCGCTGGGATTCCGGGCGGGGCAGGGCGCACGAGACGCCCGTACCCTGGAAGCCATCCGGCGCTGGGCCAGAAATACGCACAGCGGGGATATCGCGGAAGCACCGGACGTTCCCGAGCAATCGCCTTACTGGTCCGCCGCCACCTCGACCGTCGACAATTGCCTGGGCCAGGAGTGTCCGCGTTACTCGGAATGTTTCCTGGTTAAGGCGAGGAGTCGGGCACGAGAAGCCGACGTGCTGGTCATCAATCATCACCTGCTGTGGGCGGACTGGACCCTTCGCAACGAAGGGTATGGCGAATTGCTGCCGCAAGTGGATGTCGTGATCGTCGACGAGGCCCATCAGTTCCTCGAGTCCGCCGCGCAGTTTCTGGGCACCACCCTTACTTCGCGGCAATTGCGGGACCTGGCCGACGATATCGTGACCGAGCGGCTCAAGGACGCACCAGACGTGCCAGGACTCGTGGACGAAGCCGAACGCCTGGAGCGGCTGGTGGATGACTGCCGGCTGGCCCTGGGCCTTGACGCCCGCCGCGAGGCCTGGCATGCTGTGGACGGGGAGCCGGAAGTGGCGGATTCCCTCGCTGCAATTCGCGATCAACTGTGCGGACTCAGGGAATTCCTCAAGCCGCTCGCCGTCAGGGGGAAGGGGCTGGAATCCTGCCACAAGCGCTGCGTGGATCTCGATGCCCGTCTGGAGTCCTTCCTCGAGGGTGACGTACACAACTTTGTGCGCTGGTTCGAAACCCGCAAGCGCGGCTTTTCCCTGAACCGCACGCCGCTGGAAGTAAGCGAGGAATTCAGTAAATTCCGCAAGACGACCCCGGCAGCCTGGATATTCGCCTCGGCGACCCTAACCGTCGCCGGCAAGTTCGATCATTTCAAGCACCAGTTGGGGCTCCTTGACGCCCATTGCCTGGCCCTGGAAAGCCCGTTCGATTATCTGCATCATTGCCTCCTGTATTTTCCGCCCCATCTCCCTGACCCCGCATCCCGCGATTACACCCGGGCGGTCATCGAGGCCACCCTGCCGGTCTTGCGAGCCAGCCAGGGCCGGGCATTCATTTTGTTTACCTCGCATCAGGCGCTTAACTTTGCTGCCAGTCTTCTGGCGGGGGCGCTTGACTATCCCTTGTTCATCCAGGGTTCCCAACCGAAAACCCGGTTGCTCGAAGCGTTCAAGGCCGCCGGGAATGGCGTGTTATTGGGCACCGCTACCTTCTGGGAGGGCGTGGACGTGCCGGGTCCCGCGCTCTCCTGCGTGATCATCGACAAGCTGCCCTTCGCCTCGCCCGTCGATCCGGTGCTGAATGCCCGGCTGGAGAGCATCAGACAGGCAGGATATAGCCCTTTTGCGGCCTACCAACTCCCCTCCGCCATCATTTCCCTCAAGCAAGGTGTAGGGCGTTTGATCCGCGATCATGAGGATCGCGGCGTGCTGATGCTGTGTGATCCCCGATTGCTGAGCAAGCCGTATGGGCGGCTGTTCCTGAACAGCCTTCCGGCCATTCCGCGTAGCCGATCGCTGGATGACGTGGAACGGTTCTTTGCCCGTGAGCCGGATGCCGTGCCGGGGCCGGCATGAAAATCCTCGCGATCGAAACCTCGACGGAAGCCTGCTCGGCGGCGGTACTCATCGACGGCGCGATTGTCGAGCGTTATCAGGTAGCACCACGCGAGCATCACCGCCTGATTTTGCCGATGATCGGGGAGGTCCTGGCGGAATGTGGCCTAACGCCTGGTCAACTCGATGCCATCGCCTTTGGCCGGGGGCCGGGCTCCTTCACCGGCCTCCGGATAGCCGCGGGCGTTACCCAGGGCTTGGCACTGGGACTCGATTTGCCGGTAGTGCCGGTCTCGACGCTCGCGGCATTATCACTGGATGCCATGCTGACCGAATCCGTCGACCGGGCTTTTGCCTGTATTGATGCCCGCATGCACGAGGTCTACTGGGGCGTGTATGAACGACTGGCCGATGGCGATCTCCAACTGCTCGGCGTCGAAACCGTGTGCCCCCCGGAGTCGATCCAGCTCACCGACATGACCACCGGCGTGGGAGTGGGCAGCGGCTGGGCGACCTATCAGGATTTGTTGTGCGAGCGGATGGCTGGCGGGCTTTCGGGTGTGTTGCCGGATCGATTTCCCCGCGCCGCTGTCCTGGCTCGGCTCGGCGCCATCGCCTTCCATAAGGGCGGGGGGTTACCGCCGGAACAGGCGCAACCGGTCTATCTGCGGGATAACGTGGCGAAAAAACCCGGTACTCGGTTGTGATTAACGCCTTATCAGCAGTACCCAATTGAGGGATCGTCACCCTACTGGCCATGCGGCTGGAAGAAGTTGCTAAGGAGCCGCTACTGTTGCGATGTCGCGCTGATTATCGGGCAAGCCCTCGATGTAAAGGGACTGCGTCGGGAAGGCAAACTTAACGCCCTGCGCTTCGGCCAAGCGGAGGATGTCCAGCATGATCCGCTCCCGTTCGGCGAGTTCCGCCAGCCGGTTTGGCGCCTTGATCAGAAATTTCACCAGGATATCCAGGCTATGCGGCCCGAAATCAATGAAGCGGACCTGCAGATTGTCCTTGCGGGTGTCGGGATGGTTTTCCAGTATCTGCCGAACACCGTCCACAAAGGCCTGAACCCGCTCCGCCGGGGTATCGTAGGTGATGTTGAGGACGGTCTTTACCTCCCGGTGTTCGCGCCGTTCCAGGTTGT
>JAJRDJ010000140.1 GCA_028678445.1 Methylococcaceae bacterium | reverse complement strand
GCGGGCGACTTCATGGGTCATACCGTGGAACTGTCCGCCCGCTGGGACCCTCGTGATAATTTGAGTCTGGAAGCGGGCTGGAACTATCTGATCAAAGGCGGCTTCGCCCGTAACGCGCCCGGCGCACCGGAAAATCATGACAATGTGAATTATTTCTATGTGCAAACAGAGCTTCGGTTCTAGCCGGTTTGTACGGAATGCCTTGGGATCAACGGCCATAGGGCTATCACTGGCGGGGCACCTATGCCCGCTGCTGGCGGAGGAAGCACCTTTGCCGAATAAAACACCCCGTGCACGGATGGAGAGGACGAAAATCCCTGCCCCGACCCTGCTTTATCATATTCAGAACCCGTTTGCCCGCATTCCCCAGTTGCCTATCGAAAACCAGTTCGACTTCGGCTCGGGGGCAACGGGCGCCATGACCTATGAATTGGGCGTGCGTCCAATCATTCCGTTTGATCTGACCGATGAGTATGCGCTGGTGACCCGCACTACTTTCCGCCTGCATTACGAGCAGGCGATGCAACCGGGCGGACCCGAATACACCGGTCTGGGCGACATTGATCAGGAGTTCTATTTAACGACCGATCATGCGCTGGATGGAAAATGGATATTCGGCGCGGGCCCCGTCGTCCGCTGGCCCACCGCCACTCATACAAACTTCGGCGGCCAGTTGTGGGGAATGGGTCCTGCGGCCGGGGTGATATTTCAGCCCGCCGGAGTCGAGGCCTCCAGCGGGTGGACGTTCATGCTCCTTTCACACCATCTCTTCGATATCGCGGGCCGCAGCGATCAGGGTTCGCTCAGTTTCACCTATCTCATGCCTGAACTTTCCTATACGACCGAGGGTGGCACTAACCTATACCTGGACACGGAGCCGGTTTATGACTGGATCCGGGATAAGTGGGTCATCCCGATCAACTTTAGCCTCAGCCAGCTCATGCGGCCCGGGGGGCAACCCCTGGTATTGACGCTGGGCGGGCAGTATTTCGCCTACCGCGCCACCGACGGGCCTGAATGGGGCGGCCAGATCAGTGTCGACTTTCTGTTTCCGGAATAATGCCGTTCGGCCTTCCCGGCGTTATACGGATCAGCCATCCATCCTTATCTATTTTTTACGTACCCGAGGGATAACCATGTTTCGAAAACTCCTGGAATACAGCCGATTCTTTCTCGTCTTACCGATCATCGGCTCCCTGTTACTCATGATCGGTGTCGTGCTTATGGGCTTGGGCATGATTCTGGTTCAGGAGTGGAATCTGTTGCAGCAGGGTGAATTTTCCTTGAGAACCGCCAAGGAATTGACGATCACCGTCATTCAGACGATTGATCTGTTTCTGGTCGGGGCGATCAGCTACATCATTGCCGTCGGCTTCTACAAGCTCTTCATCTGCCAGGATGAAGCCCAATTGCTCAAGCGGGTCAAAATCGAAAAGCTCGCGGACCTCGAATACAAGATTATCGGGGTCGTGGTGGTGGCCTTGGTGGTAGGCTTTCTTGGCAAGGCCGAGCAAGCGGCCGACACGCTGGCCCTGCTGCAGGGGGGCGCCGCCATTGCCCTGGTGATTGGCGCCCTGTGCCTGTTTCTCAAGTATCTCGGACCGTCAGAAAAATGAAGCGCCCTAGTGTTTGAATGTCACCCAGAATCGCCGAGCCTGGCATAGTCAGAATCCCCAACAGTGAGTCCAATAACCATGATCAATGGCATGAAAAATCGTCTCCTGACCGGCGCTCTCCTGCTGTTCACCCTGTCCATGACCGGCTGTGGCACCTTGTATATGAATGCCCCTACCGGCACTGATATCAAACTGCTCAGCCGGAATGCCCCGGCCACGGTAAAGGTCGAGAAGCACATTTGGTTCAAGTGGTGGGGAGGCGAACCGCTGCATCCGGAAGAAGTTCATGCCGCCAACATCATCAGGGAAGCCGGCCTCAAGGAGGCGCGCATCACGATGACCAATACGTTTGTCGACGGCCTTTATTCCATCATACCGGGCGCGTTTGGCTTTCCAAGGCGCACCTTGATCGTGGAAGGTAATCGCGAACTCACCCCTGTCGCCCATACCCACCCTAAACCATGAATACGGGTCTTTATAAGCCTTCCTTCATATCAGGAGAAAGATGATGCGCATCTTTTTGACATGCCTCAATTGCTTGCTGCTAACCGCCTGTTTCACCACCCGTCTGGAAGCGCCACCAGGCAAGGATGTGCGCATCATGGCGGCTGAAGAGCGCGCCACCTTCCATAAGGAATACAAGGACTGGTATCTGTTTTCAGGCCTACTGCCCATCTCAAGAACCAACATAGCCGAGTTGATTGCCAAGGAACGTTTGGCGGAGGTACGTGTGGAGACAGAAGACCGCGTCGCGGATGGCGTTATTACCCTCGTTACTCAGGAACTGCTCCTCGGGCTCTTTCCGCAAACCATCGTGATCGAGGGCAATACCGTCTCACCGCGCAACATAGTGATCGAGGACACTACCGAACGGTTCGGCCAGCCTAAGAACGAGCGTGTCACCCGCCACGCGGAGCCGTCCGGACACCCCTCGGGACAGGCCAAGGATCAACAACCTGGCACTCCGTTATCCGGGACTGCCGGGCGCCCGGCATCCGGAATTCCCGTC
>JAJRDJ010000139.1 GCA_028678445.1 Methylococcaceae bacterium | reverse complement strand
TTTTCGCAAGAGCGGCCGGAAAATCAGAGAGTCATTCCCACACGATCATGCCAGGAAATTTGCCGGTGTAGATGTTTCAGCGTTCTGAAGGGGCTTGATCGGCTGCTCCACGTCGAGTTCTGCCGCAGCCGAGTGTTGCAGCTTCTGGCCATCGGCCAAAACCCGCTGCCCGGTGTATGGATTTGCCAGTCTGAATGAACCAGCACACGCCCCCTTCCCCACCACCGCATCTCTGCACATCGTCATTGCACGTCGTCAGGGGTGCGATCACCCGTAATGAACGTGTCGCGCTGCGTCTTGATGAGATATTGCAGCACAACCATCAGGGCCGCGGCCGTCATGCCCAGCATGAGCACGCCATTGACGGCTTCTAGCGGTCCGAGCAGTTTCCAGGGCTTGCTCATGACGATGTCGCCATAGCCCAGCGAAGCAAAATTGACCGCCGAGTGGTAGACCGCTTCGTAAATCTCACTGAATTCCCCCAGAAACATGAACAGGATGCCCCATATGACGATCTCGTCGACAACAGTTCCGGCCATTATTGCCAGCATGATGATCAGGAGCGCCTGAACGCCTGCCCGGAACTGGCCGGCCTCGGGCGCATGCACTAAATGCCGGATAGCGCCAGTGATTCTCGATCGACGGTCACGGATATAGCCGTGGCAGAGACGTTCAGTGGCCATGACGCCCCATCCATCCCTCGGCAAGCGCTCCGGCCCCCCAGACAGTCAGCACGCCGAGGCCGATCAGCAAGGCCTGCTGGGCTGTGTGCCCCAGTCCTACACTCTTATGCAAGCCCGGAATCAGGTCAGCCATCGCCACGTAGATCATGCCCGAGGCGGCTAAGGCCAGCATGTAGGGCAACAAATTGTGCAGGGGAGCCAGCAGGAAATAACCTAGCAAAGCACCCAGCAGCATGGCCGCGCTGGACAGTAGGTTCAGCATCAGCGCCCGGCCTTTGCTGTAGCCGGAATGGAGCAAAATCAGAAAGTCGCCTAACTCCTGTGGGATCTCATGGGCCGCGATGGCAAAAGCGGTCACCACGCCCAGCTTCACGTCCACCAGGAAGGCGGCGGCGATCATCACGCCATCCACGAAGTTGTGCACCGTGTCGCCCACCGTGATCATCAGGCCGGAGCGGCTATGGTGATGGCCATGGCCATGGCCATCAGCTGTGGGCGTACCGTGGGCCTCGCAGTGCTCAGTGTGGCAATGCCGCCAGAGCACAAGTTTTTCCAAGATGAAGAAGCCGAAGATGCCGGCCAATACCGAGCCGCCAAGGGTCCCGAAGCTGTCCGCGCACTCCATGGCGTGGGGCAGAATCTCGATGAAGGCAGCCCCCAGCAGAGCACCGATGGCGTAACTCACCATCACCGGGACCCACTCTGTTTTCAGATTCAGCGCGACGCTGGCTAACAGCACGGACAACAGTCCGCCAGCGGTGCTGGCGATAAGGATCGTAGCGAGCAGGCTCATGGGAATTTCCTAACAGCTTGTCGGGCTGAGCCACGCGTTGACGCAGCATCGAGCTTGACGCACGCAATGGTCACGGCAAGCATCCCGCCAACTACTCTCCGCATCTTCTTACTCCTTAACATGGATTAAATTAATGCCTCGTTCCGCTATTCCGTTGCTCCTGTCAAATTCGATATCATGAATCGCCCCGGATTTTGAGGAGACTCCAACGCTTGAGAAGATGGGGCCATGAAGAAGTCAGTCGAGTTTTGCCCTGAAGTCCGTGAACGCTCCGTGCGCCTGGTTGGCCCCGTCGCTCCATAGAGCGACGGGCAAGGAAGACACCAGGTACGAATCAGGTAGTAGCGCTTTTGTGGTGCGCCGGTGTGGTCAGCCCACCGCGCCAGCTGCGGTCGCCTTCGGCACCTCTACTAGCCGACCATTCTTGCAGTCGTAGATATAGCCGTAGATCGGGATATCGGCGGGGACCAACGGATGATTGCGAACCCGGGTCACGTCTTCCAACACGCTCTTGGCGTTGTCGGAGATGGTCAGCCAATTGATGTACTTGCCTTCGTCTGACCCCGGGCCCTTGCCGCTGTCATGCCAGCCGGTCGCATCGACGCTGGAGGTCTTCAGGCTCTGCGACAGCAGGTTGGTCATGATCTCGTTGGTGAATGTCAACATCCCGCAGTCGGTATGGTGGATGATGAACCATTCGCGGGTACCCAGCAGTTTGTACGAGATCACCAAAGAGCGGATCGCATCGTCGCTGGCGCGCCCGCCGGCATTGCGTATAACGTGCGCGTCGCCCTCGGCCAGACCGGCGAACTTGGCCGGATCAAGGCGAGCATCCATGCAGGTCAGGACAGCAAAGCGCCGTCCCGGCGGCATCGGCAGTTTGCCCTTGTCTCCAAAACTCTCGGCGTAACGCGCATTGGCTGACAGCACCTCGTTGCGTACCTTTGACATATGAGCCCCCTTATTCAGTTTCGATGATTGATTCAGTTGAGCTACCTGATACGCCATGGCCTTACTTCCTGTACCTAGTGCAGCCATGCCGCCGACCGCTGCGACTACCGTCGCCCCACTGGCCGCAAGAAAATCGCGGCGAGTGAGGTCGTGCGTTGCTTCTTTTGCTGATGCTTCCTGGATTGGAGCAGCTGTGACTAAAGCTTTCTCATCAGGTGCTTTTTTCTGGTCATGTGTTTTATTGCTCATTACTTGTCTCCTTAAGCCAAATGAATGTGCCAAATCTGCCTGGCGCAGTTCATGCAGCAATATGGATGCCAGAGGCTGGATCCAATGGAATCAATAAGTTAGGATTTAACTCAAGGCGTTTTTGTGAAGCGCCACTACAATCAACTGAAGCATTGCTTCATAAGAAGAACAATAATTTTTAGCCAAAGCGCTATAGGAGTCGTACAAATGTCGAACCACCAACCATTTACCAATCTGACTCCCGAGGAGTTTCTCCAAACGTTCATCGATGAAGCTCGCGACATAGCCCCCTTTTCCTCTTGCTCCAGTTTGCAGTCCTTCATCCACCAGATCGTGTTCAAGGCCAGCGCCTGTCTGGAGGAACGCTACCGGGCGATAGAAGATTTACGCGGGGCACTGGCACCCGCCCAATATGCGCAACTGATCGTGGCCATTAAGAACAGCATCGGTGGCGATTTCGCGACCGTCTCCAGTGACAAGCAAGAGGTGCATATCCGTGCCGACCGATGCCCTTTCGGCGAGTTGGTACATTCAGCGCCGGGGTTATGCCATATGACCTCCAGCATCTTCGGCGGTATTGCGGCGCGCAATTTCGGTTATGCGAAGGTCGAACTAAAAAGCCGTATTGCGCTTGGTAGTGACCACTGCGACATCTGCATCCATCTGGACACGTCTGCCGCGTCCGAGGTGCTAGGCGACGAGTATTTCAGTGATGGTTATCAGGTGATCGCGGAGGTCCGTGCACCGGATGAGTTGCAAAAGGTCATCGAGCAGCGCCTGCATACTCTGTGGAGCCAGGATCCCACGCGACATGCGAACGAGGACATATCGACACGCCCTTGCCTGATCGCAAGCAGTATGCAGATGCGTGACCTGCTGCGCGCGGTGGAGAGGATCGCCGATACTCGTGCGACTGTGCTGCTCAGCGGCGAGACCGGAGTCGGCAAGGAGATACTGGCCAGATCCATTCATGGCATGTCCTCGCGCCTGCACCAGTCTTTCGTTGCGGTTAATTGTGGCAGCCTGCCGGCAGAGCTGGTCGAGAGCGAATTGTTCGGCCATGAGCGCGGCGCTTTCACCGATGCCAAACAGCAACGGCAGGGCCGGTTCGAACTCGCCGATCAAGGCACTTTGTTTCTG
>JAJRDJ010000138.1 GCA_028678445.1 Methylococcaceae bacterium | reverse complement strand
TGGCTGAAATCACCAGTGAGAATGCCTGGGGCGACAAGGGCTACCTGAAGGCAGAAGGTCTCATCATGATGCCAGCCTCCGAGCGTGCCACTTATGCCGCCAAACTGAAGGATGCCGGGGTGTCGCCGACGGTATCCAAAACGGCTGTCGGCACCGCAAAGGGTAAAGGCAAGGCCAGCGCCGCGCCTAAAAAGCCGGCGAAAATCAAGAAATAGCGTGGTCATCGGTGGGTGACTTTTCGCAGAGTCAACATTCTTAGGCAAGGCGGGGTATTCTCGCCTTCTCCTGAACGACACCGCCCATGACCCTCAGGGTTGCCGTGCAACAGCGGCACCCCCTCATCCTCTGAAACCTTAAGCCTGTCTGTCGGATTTACGGCAGGCAGGCTTATTCAGGCTAACCGCCAACAAGCCGACAACCCCTAGTCACCGAGCATGACCCCCACGCTGCCGAATCCAAACGACATCGACCGCTTTCTGGCCGAGGATGTTGGCACGGGCGATCTGACGGCTTCCATCCTGCCGGCAACCGCCATGGCGGCGGCGAGCGTCATCACCCGCGAAACCATGGTGCTCTGTGGTCAGCCTTGGTTCGCAGCGGTTTTTTCAAGACTGGATCCCACGCTGCAGATTGCTTGGGATATCGAAGAAGGCACAGAGGCCCAGCCGGGTGAGCGGCTGTGTACCCTGCAAGGCAGCGCGAGAGCCTTGATGACGGGTGAAAGAACCGCCCTCAATCTCCTGCAGACCCTCTCCGCCACCGCTACTCTCTCGCGCCAGTTCGCCCGCGCCGTGACGGGCACCGCCGTCCGGGTGCTGGATACCCGGAAAACCCTGCCGGGGCTTCGTGATGCCCAAAAGTATGCCGTGCGCTGCGGTGGTTGCCACAACCATCGGATAGGGCTGTATGATGGTATTCTCATCAAGGAAAACCACATTCTGGCGGCCGGCTCGATTACCCAGGCCGTGCGGCAGGCGCAGGCACTCGATGCGGGGGTGATGATTGAAGTCGAGGTCGAATCCACCGATGAGCTGAAGGAAGCACTGGACGCCGGTGTGATGCGCATCCTGCTGGACGAATTTTCGTTGCCCATGATGCGCGAGGCTGTCGCTATCACGAAAGGATGTGCGGAGCTCGAAGTCTCGGGCAGCGTAACCTTGGACAACATCAGGGACATCGCCGCAACCGGTGTGGATTACATTTCGGTGGGAGCTCTGACAAAAAATGTCCACGCCATCGACTTGTCAATGCGAGTGGTGATCGGCGCCCGAGGCGACGCCGACCCCCGCTGACAGCATCGACCAGTCCGCGTCAGTTGATGCGTCGCACGCCGTCGGCGCCGCCGAGCAGCACCACATCGGCGGGGCGCATGGCAAAAATCCCGACGGTTATCACACCCGGTATGTTGTTGATGACCTGTTCCGTCTCCAGGGGATTCAGGATGGACAGATTCCAGACATCCAGGATTTGACCGCCGTTGTCGGTCACGCAGTTCTCGCGCCACACCGGCTGGCCGCCCAGCTTGACCAGCTCGCGTGCCACGAAGCTGCGCGCCATGGGTATGACCTCAACCGGCAGCGGGAATTTGCCCAGCACATCCACGTATTTGGTGTCGTCCGCGATACAGATGAATTTGCGGCTGGCCCCGGCAATGATTTTCTCGCGGGTCAGCGCCGCGCCACCGCCCTTGATCAGCTGCTTCTGCGGATTGATCTCGTCGGCCCCGTCCACATAAACATCCAGGGTGCCCACATCATTCAATTCAAGCACGGGGATACCCAGTTTCTTGAGTTGCTCGGTGCTGGCGTTGGAGCTGGACACCGTCCCCTCAATATTATTCTTGATATCCGCCAGGCAATTGATGAACAGGCGGGTCGTCGAGCCGGTGCCGATACCGAGAATGGAGTAGCCCTTGACGTATTCCAGGGCGGCCTCGGCGACTTTCTGTTTGAGTTCGTCTTGTGTCATTGTTTTTTCCTTCTTGGAGTCATGGTTACAACTGAAAGATAATAGCGTGCGATTGGCCTCGCCGCCATGCCGCACCCGCCCGCTGCCTCCTGAATGACCGATTGACGCCCCGACTGGATGATGTTGAGCAAATACATTGAGCGCGTCCTCCGCGCCCGCGTCTACGATGTCGCGATCGAGAGTCCGCTGGATTACGCCACAGGACTCAGCCGCCGCCTGGGCAACCGAGTTTACATCAAGCGCGAGGATCTGCAGCCGGTGTTCTCCTTCAAGCTGCGGGGCGCCTATAACAAAATCTCCGGCCTCGGCGAAGCGGCCCGCAAGGCCGGGGTCATTGCCGCTTCCGCCGGCAATCACGCGCAGGGCGTGGCGCTGGCCGCCGCCCGGCTGGGCATCCGTGCCGTGATCGTCATGCCCTGTACGACGCCCGCCATCAAGGTCAACGGCGTACGGAACCGGGGGGCGGAAATCATCCTGCACGGCGATACCTATGACGAAGCCTACGTGCGGGCGATCGAGCTCGCCGAAGCAGCGCAGCTCACCTTCATTCATCCCTACGACGACCTGGACGTGATCGCCGGACAGGGCACCATCGGCATGGAAATTCTCCGGCAGCATCACGACGACATCCACGCCATCTTTGTTCCGGTGGGGGGGGGAGGTCTGATTGCCGGAATCGCGGCCTACGTCAAATTCGTCCGGCCGGAGACCAAAATCATCGGCGTCGAACCCGACGACGCCGACTGCCTGAATCGGGCGCTCAAGGCCGGCCGCCGGGTCGTCATGAGACAGGTGGGCCTGTTTGCCGATGGCGTGGCGGTCAGGCAGATTGGCAAGGAAACCTTCCACGTGGCTCACCACTACGTCGATGAGGTGGTCACCGTCAGCATCGATGAAATCTGTACCGCGATCAAGGACATTTTTGACGATACCCGCTCGGTGGCCGAACCCGCTGGTGCACTGGGGGTGGCGGGTGCCCGGAAATACGCGGAGCGCACCGGCATTGCCGATCAATGCCTGATTGCCATCGAGAGCGGCGCCAACATCAACTTCGACCGTCTGCGCCATGTGGTGGAACGGGTCCAGATCGGCGAAGCGTGCGAACTCCTGATGGCCGTCACCATCCCCGAGCGTCCCGGCAGTTTTCTGGATTTCTGCCGCGCGCTGGGCCGGCGCGGGATTACCGAATTCAACTACCGCTATTTCGATGTTAGCGCCGCGCACATCTTCGTCGGGGTCCAGACGGAAGGCGAGGATGCCGGGCATCTGCTGAGCGAACTCGGGGCGAAAGGATACAAAGTCATCGACATGCGCGGCAATACACTGGCCCTGGAGCACATCCGCTACATGGTGGGTGGCCATTCCCAGCGGCTGCTGGATGAGGTCGTCTTCAGTTTTGAATTCCCCGAGCGTCCGGGGGCGCTGCTGGCCTTTCTGTCCAAGCTCAGCGGGCGCTGGAACATTAGCCTGTTCCACTACCGTAACCATGGCGCCGCTTACGGGCGGGTGTTAATCGGCATCCAGGTGCCGAGGCCGGAGCGCAAGGACTTGCGCGCCTCCCTCGAAGAGCTTGGCTACGTCTATCGCGATGAAACCCATAACCCGGCCTACCGGTTGTTCGTCGGCGGCAGCGAAAACCCAACGCATAAAACCGGAGGCTAAACAGTCCCGAAGGCGGCCTGTTAATGGGCCAGCTTCAGCATCGCGACACCCCCAATGATCAATAGCACGCCGAGATAACGGCCAAGGCTGTCGGGGTCACCAAAAAACCAGACGCCGACCAGGAAGGTTCCCGCCGCGCCGATTCCGGTCCAGACGGCATAGGCCGTCCCGATGGTGATGTCACGTTGCGCCAGCCACAACAGGCTGCCGCTTGCGGCCATGCAGGCGATGGCGATGGCAATCCCCAACAGCCGGTGGCCGGATGTTTGCGCCAGCTTCAAGCCGACCGGCCAGCCGATTTCAAACAGGCCAGCCCCGAACAGGTACAGCCAGCTCACTCGAGTCCCAGGATAGAGTGCCATTGCGGCTCGCTGACCGGCATGACCGACAGCCGGTTGCCGCGACGCACGAGGGCGAGCCCCTCAAGCTCCGGCCGCGTCTTCAATTCGGACAGCGTGATGGTCCGGTTCAGCTTGCGCACCAACACCACATCGACCATGTACCAGGTCGGCTGGTCCGGCCGGCTTTTCGGGTCAAAATGTTGATCCAAGGGATCAAATGCCGTGTGGTCCGGATAGGCCTCACGGGCGACCCGGGCGATACCGACGATCCCCGGCTGGGCACAATTGGAGTGATAAAAAAACACAAGGTCGCCGAGCTTCATCCCGTCCCGCATCAGGTTGCGTGCCTGATAGTTGCGGACGCCGTCCCAGTGTTCGGTCTGATTCGGACGAAGCGCCAGATCGTCGATGCCGAACTCGCCCGGTTCGGATTTCATCAGCCAATAGCCAGTCATGGATGCTCCTTGAGAACGTTCTGCAGTGCCGGGGTAGGCAGCGGGAGGTATTCTTCGCCTATTGACGCTGACCCGCGTGTCATCCCGCCGCTTGTCGGTGTGATCGCCCATGCCCTTGATGGCCTTATGGCGGACCGGCTCGGCGAGATGAATGGCGGAAAACCAGAACCTGTCACACTAAGCGCGAGTCACTCACGGGATTTTCTCTCATGCGGAATGACTCGCGTTACCTGGCATTATGGACTTTGCAGTGTGCGGCGCTACCATGAGACCGAAATCCAGGCGGTACCAAGTCAAACCCGGTTGCAGGAAGATTGGAATTCAATACTTTTCCGGCCGGAGCCGGTTTCATTTGCGGCCCCAATTTATTGTAAACCCCCGGAGGCTGAGCCATGAATTCGCCGATCACCCAAATACTGGCCGCGCTCCTGCTGTTGCTTTCCGCGGTAAAGATGGCAATGCTCGCGACCCGGCCGCGCGCCTGGTTCGGGTTTGCCCGATGGATCTACAGGCATCCTGAAATAACTTCACGGGTAGCTCTGATGAGCGCCGCTCTCGTGTTGTGGCTGCTGGTTCGCTCCGGGCTGGACATCGTAGAGATTCTGGCCGTTTGCCTCTTCATGTCTTTGCTGATGATTGCGGGGCTGGCGCCTTATGCCCCACGCTTGCTTGACTGGATAGAGTCCCAGGACCTTCGGCAACTGACCCGCGAACAAGGAGGGTATGTCCTGGCGTGGTTGGCTTTATTGCTCTGGGGTGCTTTCATTCTTCTGGCTTGAGAAGCACGGCCTTGCCGAAGGCGGGCGGGCAAGATCAGATAGGGAAATTAGGGTATTCCCCGCCATCGCCGTAACCCGCTTTCGCCCTTGAACCGTATGGTTCAGGTGGGATCAGCGAACCCCGAATCAGGCTTCCCGCTCCGGGCGGGCTTGCGCACATCGGTGGTCTGATGCTCCCGGGGTTTTAGATTAGGCTCAAGAAGTAACCCAGCGTGCCTCGAACGGGGCAGGGAATACCGAGGCAGGATTCTACCGGCTTTGATGACAAGCGCAAGCGCCGTTTGGCCAGACCCGGTCAGCCGGCGTTCGCGAGGCCTTTCGTCAGGATTAGTCGCCCCTGCGTTGCCGCAACTGCAGCAGCTCATGAGCGATATTGAGCGCCGCCATCACGGCAATCCGCTCCGTGCCGATGATGCGCCCGATATCGCGAATTTCACGCATTTTCTCATCGAGATAACGCGCGGCGAGGAGGAGCTCATGCTGCTCGTCCGCCGGGCACGAAACCGGGTATTCCTTGCCTAGAATCTGAACCTTGATCGGCGGGGGTGACTCTCTCATGGGATTACTTCGCGGGAGTTTTGGATGAAGTTAAAAGCGGGTGTTAGGATAATGAATTAGACAAGAGCCGACAAGGCGAGCCGCCATGAATCAAGACATCAGCTTCGGAGCCATCCAGGACAGCCTGACCGGCAGCGGCGCTTCCGGTAGCGCTGCGGAGGCCCACGGACTGTTATCCGGCATGTTGTGCATGGATTCGGCCATGGACAGCGATCAGTGGCTGCATGATTACTTCGGCAACGAACTGGATGGCATTCAGGGCGTGAACCGGGCGCGCCTGCGCCAGCTCTTCGATCAGACCCGTCGCCAGTTGACCGATTTCGATTTTTCCTTCGCACCTCTCTTGCCGGAGGAAGAGGATACCCTCGAAGGTCGCGCCCAGGCGCTCGGCGAGTGGTGTCATGGATTCCTGCAGGGGATCGGCTATACGGGCAAGGATTCCGGCTGGCCGGGTGAATGCACCGAGATTCTTAGGGATTTTCTTGAAATCGTCCGGCTCGATCCGGCGGTCTCTGGAGAGACGGACGAAACGGCCTACACCGAACTCACCGAGTACGTCCGGATCGGCGTGCAGGTGATCCACAGCGAATTTATGTCCCAGACGCCACCGCAACGCCATTAATTCGGAACGGCCATGCTCCATAACAGCGACTTCAAGCAGCGCCGCAAAAAGCTGATGCGGCAGATGAAAAGAAATAGTGTGGCCATTCTGGCCAGCGCACCGGCCAGCATTCGCAACCGGGATGTGGAATACCCGTTCCGCCAGCACAGCGATTTTCATTATCTGTCCGGCTTTCATGAACCCGAGGCGGTGGCGGTGCTGGCGCCGGGCCGCAAGCAGGGCGAGTTTGTGCTGTTCTGTCGCGAGTTCGACCCGGAAAAAGCGATCTGGACCGGTCGCCATGCGGGCCTTGAGGGAGCCCGGAAAGACCACGGCGCGGATGAGGCGTTTCCCATTGAGGAACTGGACGAGCAATTACCGCTGCTCCTCGAAAACCGCGACCGGGTGTATTTTCCCATCGGACACGATGCCGATCTGGACCATGTCGTAATGGCGGCGGTCAACGAGCTGCGCGGACGTACCCGCACCGGCGTACAGGCGCCGTATGAATTTATTGCGCTGGAGTACCTTTTACATGAGCAGCGTCTAGTGAAGTCACCCGAGGAGATACGCATCATGAAAAAGGCGGTGGAGGTTTCCGTGCGCGGGCACCTGAGGGCCATGCGGGCCTGCCGCCCCGGCCGGCACGAGTATGAAATCGAGGCGGAGCTGACTCATGAACTGGCACTGCACGGCATGCGTTCACAAGCCTATCCGAGCATTGTGGCGGGCGGGGCCAATGCCTGTGTGCTGCATTACACCGAGAATAAGGCCATTCTAAGGGACGGCGATTTGTTGCTCATCGATGCGGGGGCGGAATGTGAAAACTACGCCTCCGACATTACCCGGACGTTCCCGGTCAACGGCCAATTCAGCAAACCTCAGCGGCTCATTTACGAACTGGTGCTGGAGGCTCAGCTCGCCGCCATTGATGCGGTTCGCCCCGGCCGCCGCTGGATCGAGCCGCATGAGGCGGCCGTGAAAGTGTTGACCCGGGGGCTGGTCCGCCTGGGCTTGCTCGAGGGCAAGGTTTCGAAACTCATCAAGGACGAAGCCTATAAAAAATTCTACATGCACCGCACAGGCCACTGGCTGGGCATGGATGTGCATGACGTAGGGGCTTACATGATCCACGGCAAATGGCGCGAACTTTTACCGGGCATGGTCCTCACGGTCGAGCCGGGCCTTTACATCGCCAGCGACAGCCTGGACGTCGATCCCTGCTGGCGGGGCATCGGGGTGCGCATCGAGGATGATGTGTTGGTGACGAAGGACGGCCCTGAAGTGCTGACCGCCGCGCTGCCCAAGTC
>JAJRDJ010000137.1 GCA_028678445.1 Methylococcaceae bacterium | reverse complement strand
TGGCCTCCGCCTCCCGCTGACGCTCGGCGGTGGCCTCGCGTTGTTCGGCTTCGCGCCGTTTCTGTATGGCCAGACTTTTCAGGGCCGTCTGACGCGCCGCTTCCTCATCCGCCACCCGGGATTCCCGCGCGGCCTCATCATCCGCGCGCCGCCGGGCTTGCGCTTCCAGTTCCCGCTCCCTGGCCGCGGCGGCCTGCTGCTCGCGAAGACGCTGCTGCCGCTGCTTTTCCACTCGTTGCCGCGCATGATCCACCCCCGCCGCGTCCACCGCCACGGCCTCGATAATCTCGGGCTGGGCCGGCGACACCAGCGGCTCGGGCGCCTCGATCCGGGTCAGCAACAACCCCAGCAACACCAGGTGCAGGCACAGCGACAGCAGGAAGGCGCCGGGATGAAGCCGCGCCGGGTGACCGGTCATTCGTCCGCGGGACGGGTCATCAGACCCACACTGGGAATACCGGCTTGTTTCAGGGCCGCCATCACCGTGACCACCCGCCCATAGTCGACCTTGCGGTCCCCGCGTATCAGCACTGTCAGACCCGGCTTTTTCGCCAGTGTCTCCTGCACCCGGCTGGCCAACTCGGCATCCGGCACGGGGGTGTCGCCCTGATTGCCGATATCCAGAAACAGCGCCCCTCCGGCGTTGATGGAAATGATGATGGGCAGTTGCTCGCTGGCGTCGATCGTCCGCGCCTCCGCCTGCGGCAACTCCACATCGACACCCATCTGCAGCATGGGCGCGGTAATCATGAAAATGATCAGCAAGACCAGGGTGACGTCGATGTAGGGGACGACGTTGATCTCGGCCATGGGCCGCCGGCGCGGGTGGCGGCGGGTGACGCCGGGAAGATTCATTTGGCGTGCGCCTTGCGATGGAGGAGGCTCAGAAACTCGTCGGCGAACGCCTCGTAACGGCTGGCCAGCCGGCCGATTTCGGTCGAATAGCGATTGTAGGCCATGACGGCGGGAATGGCGGCGAAAAGCCCCATCGCCGTCGCCACCAGGGCCTCGGAAATGCCCGGCGCGACCATCGCCAGCGTGGCCTGCTTGGCCGCGCCCAGGGAGCGGAACGAATTCATGATGCCCCAGACCGTGCCGAACAAGCCGACATAAGGACTGGTCGAGCCCACCGTGGCGAGAAACGGCAAACGCTGATCGAGCAACTCCAGTTCCCGGTTGAGCGATACCCGCATGACCCGTTGCGCGCCCTCCATCACGGCATCGGGACCGATATTCGGCTCCTGCCGCAGCCGCGCAAACTCCTTGAACCCCGCCATGAAAATGTTTTCCAGCCCCTCGGTGGCGTAATCCTCCCGCGCGAGTTGCCGGTAGAGATCGGCGAGATCGATCCCGGACCAGAACCGTTCCTCGAACTCATCGGTGGTTTCCTCGGCACGATTGATCTCCCGGTATTTGGAAAAGATGTATGTCCAGGAAACGAGGGAGGCGAGCATCAGGATGGCCATCACGGCCTGAACCACCGGGCTGGCATCGAGAATCAACTGTAGTATCGAGAGTTCGGACGGCATCGAAATTCCCTGGTTTGGAGACGGACAGGAGGGTCGGACTGTGTGGCAATTATGCCGTATTGATCACGAGGCTGGCGGGTTCAGGCCCATCGTGGCCAGCCGCTCGAGCATGAAATCCGGGATGGCCACAGGCCGGAAATGCACTACGGAAAGGGACGCCACCCGCACGCGGCCCTCGCACACCTCCTCGCCGCCACGGCGGATGCTTTGCCTGAAAAGGATACTGGCCGCACGCACACATTCGAAAGCGACGGTCACCTCCAGCCAGTCATCCAGCCGCGCCGGCTTCCGGTAGTCGATAGACAGGGCGCGGACGGCGAACACCACCCCGTGGTCGCGCGCCAGCTCGCCCAGCTCAATCCCCAGGCTGCGCAGAAACTCGGTACGGGCACGCTCCATGAACCGGATGTAATTGGCGTGATATACCACCCCGCCGGCATCGGTGTCTTCGTAATAAATCCGCACCGGCCAGCTGAATACCGGCTCCGGCTGACCGGCAGCAGGGGGACGTGCCATCTTGCTCAGAACAGTTCCTCGTTGATAGGCGGGGCCGCGGGCGGCTTGAGCCCGAGATGTAGATAGGCGCTGCGGGTCGCCACCCGGCCGCGCGGCGTACGCATGATGAAGCCCTGCTGGATCAAAAACGGCTCCAACACGTCCTCGATGGTCCCGCGCTCCTCGCTGATGGCGGCCGCCAGATTATCCAACCCTACCGGACCGCCGTCGAAGCGCTCGATCATTGCGCTGAGCAGCTTGCGATCGAGCGGATCGAAGCCGTTCCGGTCGATCTTGAGCATCTCCAGCGCGCGCTCGGCGATATCCGGCGTAATCCTGCCATCGCCCAGCACCTCGGCAAAATCCCGCACCCGCCGCAGCAACCGGTTGGCGATGCGCGGCGTGCCCCGCGAGCGCCGGGCGATTTCCACCGAGCCCTCCGGGTTCATCTCGACGCCCAGAATGCGCGCCGAACGGCCCACGATCAGCGCCAGTTCCTCGGTCGTGTAAAACTCCAGCCGGTGGACGATGCCGAAGCGGTCGCGCAGCGGCGAGGTCAGCAAACCGGCTCGGGTGGTCGCGCCGACCAGCGTGAAGGGCGGAATATCCAGCTTGATCGAGCGGGCGGCCGGTCCCTCGCCGATCATGATGTCGATCTGGTAATCCTCCATCGCCGGGTAAAGCACCTCCTCCACCACGGCGCTGAGCCGGTGAATCTCGTCGATGAACAACACGTCATGCGCTTCGAGATTGGTCAGCAGCGCCGCCACGTCTCCGGCCTTTTCCAGCACCGGCCCCGAGGTATGGCGGATATTCACGCCCATCTCGTTGGCGACGATGTTGGCCAGCGTGGTCTTACCGAGGCCCGGCGGCCCGAAAATCAGCA
>JAJRDJ010000136.1 GCA_028678445.1 Methylococcaceae bacterium | reverse complement strand
TCCAGGCTCAGCTTGCCATGACGGCCCTGCCCCAGAAGCAGCCGCGCGCCATGCGAGAAAATGCCCGGCGCGCCGCATTCGTCGGTTTCGATATGCGACCAGGCATGGCAGATGATCGCCTGATAAGGCTGGCACAGATGGGCGAGCGCCATGCTGTTGGCCGCTGTGCCGTTGAAGGCGAAAAACACCTCGGCGTCATGTTCGAACAATTCGCGGATCGCATCGGCGGCACGGGCGGTCCAGTCATCCAGGCCATAGGCCGGGGCACTGCCGTCATTGGCGCGGACAAGATACTCCAGCGCCTCAGGGCAGAAGCCGGACCAATTGTCACTGGCGAAGTGGGGGAGAGCGTTCATGACGGTGCTGCGGGTGGGATTCAATTTCGGATGGAAGTGACAGTATCAGTCGATTGGCACCGGCGCGTCGAGCAACACCTCTGAATTGTCGAGGGTATGCAAGACCTGGGTAGCAGCCTGTCTCGCCGCGAAACCGAAGTATCGCGTAACCGATGCTCTTGCAGGTTCGGTCCTAACCCAGTTCGGGCAGAAAGCCACAGTTGGCTTTATGCCAGCCGTGGACGCATGATTCTTCTTGTGTAACGATTAACCTTAGCCTCGCGCCCGCTCGATCGACATCCAGGGGGAACCCATGCCAGACACCACTTTGACCATTCTGCTCGCCGGGGGCCGGGGTTCCCGATTGGAGCCACTGACCGCCGACCGCGCCAAGCCCGCCGTGCCGTTTGGCGGCAAGTACCGGGTGATCGACTTCACCCTCTCCAACTGTATGCATTCCGCGCTGCGCCGGGTGTTGGTGCTCACTCAGTACAAGTCGCATTCTCTCCAGAAACACTTGCGCGACGGCTGGTCGGTGTTCAATCCGGAATTCAACGAGTACATCACCATCGTCCCACCCCAGATGCGAACCGGTGACTCCTGGTACGCCGGGACCGCCGACGCCATTTTTCAGAACCTGTTCCTGATCGAGCGCAATAATGTGGATACGGTGCTGATCCTCGCCGCCGACCACATCTACCGTATGGATTATGCCGCGCTCATCGCGTCTCACAAGGAGCGCTCAGCCGACCTGACCATCGCCTGCATGCAAGTGCCAGTTCAGGAAGCGCGAGCCTTCGGTGTCATGGCGATTGATGACGCCATGCGTATCGTCGAATTCAATGAGAAGCCCGCCAATCCAAAGCCCATTCCCGGCGACCCGAACCATGCCCTGGCCTCGATGGGCATCTATGTCTTTAAGGCTCAACGGCTGCGCGAGGCACTTTTGGAGGATAACGCCCGCGATGACTCCAGCCATGATTTCGGGAAGGACCTGATCCCCCGGCTCATTGCCACGCATCAGGTTTATGCCTATCGCTTTGGCGAAATACGAGGCCGTGTCACGCCCGACCGCTATTGGCGCGACGTGGGCACCATAGATGCCTATTACGAGGCCAACATGGATTTGCTCAAGCCGAAACCCCCGCTCAACCTCTACCAGCGCGACTGGGCCATCAGGACTTACCAGAGCCAGAACCCGCCGGCACGGATGATCCCGGGCGATCATGGTCAGGACGGAGTATTGACCAATTCGATCCTCTGCGGCGGTACTGTCATCGCCGGGGCTACGGTCAAAAGATCGATCCTGTCTTCGCGGGTCTGGGTTGAGGAGGGCGCCGTGGTCGAGGATTCCATCCTGCTCGACAACGTCAGGGTCGGCGCGGGGTCGTTACTGCGCCGCTGTATCGTCGACAAGGGAGTGAAAATACCGTCAGGCGAAAGCCTTGGCCTCGACCCGGCAAAGGATCTGCAGCGCTTCACCGTGTCGAAAAATGGCGTGGTCGTGGTGCCGAAGGGCTATCGGTTTGTATAGCGGTAGCATCGATGCAGCAACGGGGAATCGAGGTTTTCTGCCAATGGGTACACCCGCATAAACCATCCCTTCTGCTGCCAAACCCAGCTCTCATCAACGCTGACAAACCCCGCACCAAAACGTAGAGCGCTGCCCCAGCCGACTCACCTTGATCGGCGCTCCGCACACCCGGCAGGATTGGCCATCGCGGTCATAGACATTGAGGGTCTGCTTGAAATAGCCGGGGGCTCCCGATTCATTGACGAAATCGCGGAGGGTGGTGCCGCCCTGTTCGAGAGAGGCCGACAACACCTGTCTGATGGATTCGGCCAAGCGGTGATAGCGGTTGAGGGAAATCCTCCCCGCCGCCCGTTGCGGGGCGATACCGGCACGGAATAAGGATTCGCTGGCGTAGATGTTGCCGACACCGACCACGACATGGCTGTCCATGATGAAGGACTTGACCGCGAGCGAACGGCCCCTGGAGCGGGCATGGAGGAGATTGCCGCTGAAACCGTCTTCCAGCGGCTCGGGACCGAGCGAGGCGATCAGCGGGTGCTGCTCGGGGTCTGCTTCGGTCCAGAGGAGGCAGCCAAAGCGGCGCGGGTCGTGGAAGCGGAGGCAGAGGCCGCTGGGCAGGGTCAGGTCGTAATGATCGTGCTTGCGCGGCGGACTGGCGCATTCGGTGATGCGAAGGCTGCCGGACATGCCAAGGTGCAGGAGCAGGCTGCCCTGGCCTACATCTATCAGAATGTACTTGCCGCGCCGGGTCAGCGCGGCGATGTTCTGGCCCTGCAGCCTGACGGGCAGGTCGGGCGGGATCGGCCAGCGCAGCCGCCCCTCGCGGATGATCAGCCGCTCGACCGATTGCCCGATCAGGTATGGCCGGATGCCTCGGAGGGTGGTTTCGACCTCGGGCAGTTCAGGCACGGGGGCTGGGGCGGGTATTGAGACATGCGGAAGAAAAATCCCTTTTTGTCACACTCACCCCAGCGCCATCGACGACGTTCAGGGCAGGCCTCTCCAGAAGGGAGAGGGCGTTGGATGTCGCTTGACTACCGCGTATAACCCTAATCGCCGTCTTCATCGTGGTCATGGCCGCTATCATCCCCGCCGGATTCCTCGTTCCCGTCATGGTCATCGTCGGGTTCGCCCATGCCCTCGTGGCGATCATCGTCATCATCCTGTTCTTGGTTCGGCTCACCGGGCTTGCCACCGGCCGGTGCCGGTGGCGGCGGCTTGGGCAGGTTCAGAAGCTCACGCGAGGTCTCGCTGGTCATCTCGTACTTTAATCCCAGATCTTTCCGGGCAAGGATCAGATCGGGCTGCTTTTTGATCACAACGAACTCGACCGGCGCCCCTTCCGCCAGCCCGATGCGGATGGTTTCGCCGACGATGTCCTTGTCCTTTTCGAGGTCCAGCCGCTTGACGTCGATGGCGCGGGCCGTCGCCCAACTTGAAGCCAGTTCCCCAAAATTGGTCTTGCCATCGTCCGATGGCTCGGCGGCCCATTGGCCCTCCGGGCTCTTGGTGGCCTTTGAGCCGGGCAATTCGATCGCCCTGATTTTGGCGCCCTCGGGCAGCAGCTTCTTGTCGACATAATCGGTGGCGGGGGCGGTCAGGTGGTGGAAGAAATTGTCATCCACCAGATGCAGGGTGTCTCCCAGCCTGACGTAGCGCCGCATATTGATGGGGTCGGTCCCGCCAAACTGCAGGGTGGCATCCCCCAAGGTCAGGATGGCCTGGGGCTTGTCGAGCCCAAACTGGGCCACATCCTCCGGCTTGAGGGGATAATTCGCCTCGCTGCGGGCCTTAGCGACTTCCAGCAACTGGCCAGCCCGGACCTGATTCACCGGCGCGACGAACGGGGCCGTCAAGCGCCAGGCGCCATCTTGTTTCTCAAAAACGAGGGTCTCCTTATTTTGCAGGGTCATGCGGGTGAGCGCGCTGGCATCGAGCGTCAGCAGCGATGGGGTCTCGGGCTTCTGCTTGCCCGGCTTGAGAAAAGCAACGACGCCCAGCACCGCGATGATGGCCAGCAGCACCAGATTCATGATCAGCCGGGATTTCATGTCATCTCCCCCGGCGCTTGAACCAGATCAACGCGCCCGTGCCGATCAATAGAATCGGGAGCACGAACAGGAAGCCCACGGCGATGGTGCCGGAGGCCAGCGGAGAAAGCTGGAGTTGCCGGTCCGGCGCGATCCGGGCCGGAATATTGATCAGCGCGTCGCCCCGGCTCAGCCACTGCACCATGTTGAGGCCCAGTTCCAGATTGCCGCCGTTACCGAGATAGGTGTTGGAAAGGAAATCACCATCGCCAAGCGCGATGATGCGCTGTTCGGTGGGCGTCCTTGCCTCGGGCTGGGGGATTGACGGCTTGCCGGCCTCCGGTTTGGCTTCCGGCGGCTGCGCGGTGTCCTTGGGCTGAATCTGGCGGGTCAGGGCATAGCCCAGATCCAGCGGCCCCTGCCGTTCGCCCTTGTCCGCATCGTAGGCAATTTTGCCCTCGATCGGTCCAATCTCCGTCCAGGAACGCTGCAAGGTATTGAGAATCGGCTCTTTTTCGAAGTCGCTCTGGTCATTCTTGTCCAGCGCCGCCGCCGAGGGAAACATGGTCATCTGCTGGAAGCCCCGGGTGATCGGGTGCGGCGGGTAGTCCGCCACCAACGCGAAAGTCGGATCGTCGATGCCCAGCAATTGGGTAGAGGCATCGACCACGGTGCCCGGCAGGAAGCTCACGCCGAGCTGCTCCGCCAGCGGCGCGAGGCCGCGAAGATCGCCAGGATCGCCCAGCCACCAGAGATTGCCGCCCTGGGTCACATAGTCCTGAATCAACTTGAGTTCGCCCGGCAGCAGGCTGGTGCGCGGACCTGAGATGACCAGCACATCGGCATTGTCCGGGATGACCGGAGTCACCGCCAGGTTCACCATCGAGACGGTGATGCCCTTGCGTTTCAGCTCATCGGCGAACTGATGGAGGTCATGGTTGGCCTGGCCCTG
>JAJRDJ010000135.1 GCA_028678445.1 Methylococcaceae bacterium | reverse complement strand
TAAGCGTAGGCCGGCGGTTTATTCGGTGTCCGTGGCCGGCAGGATGTTAATTTTGGCCGCGCCCTTGGGGGGCGTGAAGACGAAGGTTTCGTCCGGAAGGCTGGCATCGAGTTTCCAGTCGGAGAAGATGGCGGTGAACTGCGGGGAGGCATCCTCCTGCTTGTAGGTGATGACGAGCTTGCGGGGCAGCGGATTGGGACCGTCCTGAATCCAGAGCTGCCAATCCACCCGGTCCGTGCTGAAGGCGATGTGCTGGCACGGGGTGCCGAGGATAGTGATCTTGCCGAAGTAGGCGCCGCTCTTGATGGCCTTGGAAGCGCTGGCGTAGGGATCGTTCACGAGCAAATCCTCCAGCGGGAAGTTGATGCCGTACTGGTCGTTGGCGGCGTCCAACGTCTTGTCAATCGTATCCGGCGCGGCGACAATCCCGTAAAAATTGTTCGCGCGGTCGAGCAGCGTGAGCGATTTGCCGTCATACCAATAACCCCGGCTGCGTTTCGGGGAGCGGGCGTCCATGTGCACGCGATCCGGACGGCGGACCTGAGTTTCGACGGTTTTGGTGGTGGCGATCTTGTGGCCCTCCACCACGGTGTCGGCCCACACCTCCGCCTTGAAGGTGAATGCCTTGGCCGTGGCGAGTTCGGCGCTGGCCGCCCGCAACAAGCGGTCGGCCTCGGGATCGATGGCGGATGTCGCCGAATCAGCCGCGAAGGCTGGCCCGACGGTGACAAGGCCGCACAGGGCGGCGAGTATTGTGTGTTTGGTTTTCATATTTATTGTGTTGTGGCTATGTGTAATTGGTTTCAAGGTGCGGAGAGTCCCGAGTCACTGGTTCAGGGCGGGGCGTG
Source organism: Methylococcaceae bacterium (assembly GCA_028678445.1). Taxonomy (GTDB): domain Bacteria; phylum Pseudomonadota; class Gammaproteobacteria; order Methylococcales; family Methylococcaceae; genus UBA6136. The sequence continues at coordinate 3,220 of JAJRDJ010000135.1, read as the reverse complement.
TTGGCCTGGTCTTCATGCGTTGGTCAATCGCGGCATTGCCGACGGGGTGTGGTTTTCAACGGTTCCTGGCTTAGCGCAAACTCGATGGCATCAACTAATGACCGACCGTCCACCGGCTTGCGAAAGAACCCTGCTGCTCCCAGAGCTACGGCCTCCTCCCGCAGGTTCATGCCTTCATCGGCGGTGATCATGATGACGGGGATATGGTTGCCGTTTTGATTGAGCCTCTCTTTTAAGGCCAGCCCGCCAAGGTCGCGCATGCGCACATCCAGCACGAGGCAGGCAGGACCGGACGGCGGGGCGGCGGCGAGAAACTCCGAGGGCGAGGCAAAGGTCTCGACCGCGTAGCCGGCGCATCGCATGAGTCGGCCCAGTCCTACGCGGACTGAGGCGTCATCATCAACGATCAACACAGTAGCCTTTGGCGTGGACATGCGCGCAATTTTGCAGCGCAAGTCACGATCTGGCCATTAGACGTTAGTCTAACGCTGGCAGGGGACCGCAGGGCTGGCAGATCCGGGGGGTTACTGCATGGCCGGCTTCACGGCCGGGATTCCGGCCTTCTGGGCAAGCGTCACCAGTTCAGCAACGGAGGTCACCCGTAGTTTCTGCATGAGGCGAGCGCGATGGACTTTTACTGTCGCTTCGGTGATTCCCAGTTCACCGGCAATTTGCTTGTTGAGGAGTCCCGCGATCACAAAGGACATCACTTCCCGCTCCCGGGACTTCAGTCGTTGCAGCCGCGCCTGGAGTTCGCCTGACTCTTCGCGGGCAGACCGTGCAACCCGATCCTTCTCCAGGGCCTGGCGGATAGCTCCCAGCAGTTGCTCGCGTTCAACCGGTTTGGGGAGGAAATCAATCGCGCCGCGTTTCATTGCCTGCACGGTCATGGGAATATCTCCGTGGCCCGTAACGAAGATGATGGGCATGCTGTAGTCGGCCCGGAGCAACTGCTCCTGGAGGTCCAGCCCGCTAAGTTTCGGCATGCGGATATCCAGCACCATGCAACCTGGTGCGTTGTTCCGCCCGGAAGCCAGGAATTCCTCGGCGGAGCCAAAAGTCGCCACTGGATGTCCTGCGGCCTGGATGAGCCGGGCCACCCCCCGCCGGGCGGAGGGGTCGTCGTCGATGAGGAAGACGGTGGGAACCTTCCCAGGACCCTGCAGGTCATTCATGCGTTCATTCGTGCTCATGTGTGTCCTCCTGAACTGTGAACCGTGGACACTGAATTCTCGGCCGCGGGCAACTCAATCCGGATACGGCCGCCACCCTCCAGCCGGTTTGCCGCGCTGATCTTGCCGAAGTGGGCTTCGATAATCGACATGCAGATGGCTAACCCCATGCCAATGCCATCGGGCCTGGTGGTAAAAAACGGCTGAAAAGCCTTGTCTAGTGTGCCCGGGTCAAACCCAGGCCCCGAATCGTCCACCGTGACGACGACGCGGGTCCCGCCGTTCTGCATCGTGCGGATGGCCAACTGGCGCGCGGACGAATTCGCCCTGGCCATGGCTTGTTGAGCGTTGGCGATCACATTTAGGAGGACCTGCTGCAACTGGATCCGGTCACCCATGACACGCGGCAGGCTGGGCTCGAGCTCCGTTGAGAGCCTGATGCCCCTGATGACGGCATCGCTGCGCAGAATGCGCAGGACCTCCTCAACGATGACGTTGATATCGACAGGTTGGCGGGGCGTGTCCCGCTTGTGGAGAAAGTTGCGCATCTGCTCAATGATCTCCGATGCCCGCCTTGTGTCACTAATCACATCAGTGAGCACCCCCCGGAGTTCACCGATGTCCGGTGGCGTGTGATCGAGGAGCAGTTCACCGGCCTGGGCGTTGCTGAGAATTCCCGTCAGTGGCTGCTTCAGCTCGTGAGCCAGGGATGCCGCCAGCTCTCCCATCGTGGAGACGCGATTGACATGGGCCAATTCCCTACGCTGCTCAGCCAGCGCCTCTTCCGCCTGCCGGCGCCGGGTGATGTCCCGAATAGTCGCCAACAAGCAGTAGGGGCGCCCATTCTTGTCGCGGATAATTGTGCCGTTGACCGATACCCAAACGATACCCCCGTCTTTCCTGATATACCTCTTCTCGCTTTCCCACGTCTCTGCCTGTCGCTGTTTGACGGCCTGAATCTTGACAGCGTCCATCGCCACATCTTCGGGATGGGTAAGGTCCCGGTAGGTCATGGCCAGAAGTTCGTCTGCACTGTAACCCGTGATTTCGCAAAAGCGCTTGTTTACGCGTGTCAGCCGGCCGGTGTCGGGGTGGGCCTGCGCCGCGCCAACCGCGGAAAGCTCGAACAACGAACGGAATTCAGCCTCGCTTGTCTGCAACTGGCCGGCCAGGTGCGCGGCGCGGAGCAGGTCCTGGCTCAGCTCGTAGCTCATCACAAGGACGATGGCAAGAAACACAAGACTCAAGAAGTAGGGCATCGGGAGAATCCCCCAAACCAACAGGGCCGCCTGGCCCGCCGCCACAATTATGCCGGTCGACATCACGCCTCCCATCATCAGTGCCCGACGGCGGTCTCCATGTCGCCACGCGCTAACGGCCGCATCCACTGCGTAAACCAGGAAAAGGAACGAGCACAATTGGCCGACGAGGGTCCAGGGATTGGTGACACCTATGGGAGCCGAGACCATCTGACCCCAGAGCGGCATTTGCCGCAGGCTGGTGATTTCACGGAAGTTAAGATTCGGATGAAAAGCGAAGTTGAGAATCAGGGCGAGAGTTCGCGCGCCGCAGACCGTCCAGGCCAGCCAGGTGCGGGTGGCGCGCAAGTAGAGGCGCAGGAACCACACGAGTGACATGACCAGCACCCAGATGGGCACGTGCATCCAGCGCTGGACGATGGCAAAATGACTTGGCGAGTGGCTCTGCATCAATGTGAGTTCAAAGCCCGCTATGACTGCCACCGCCACAGCGCTGCACGAAAACAGCAGGTTCATCCAGGAGTCTCGCGCTCTCAGCCAAACGAGCAGATGCATACCCGCCAGCGTCAGACACGTGGCGGCGGTCATCGCCCAGATGATTTGGACCCCGTTCATGAAGTGAGGGTCCACCAGCCATTGAAACCAGCCCGGTGGTGGCTTCGCAACTTGGTCGGCAGCAGCCCTGCGGCGCTACGGGTTGCGCGGGGACAGCGCCCTGCGCGCTGGAGATTCCAAATGGTCATTTCCTGTGGCGAATCTAGCAAACGGCACGCTCCCGGGCCAAGCCGG
>JAJRDJ010000134.1 GCA_028678445.1 Methylococcaceae bacterium | reverse complement strand
GCGAGCACGCTGGCGGCAGGCGCCGCCGGAGCCGGGGACACTGGGAACGGCTGGGGCGCCGTCGTCAGCGTTACCTCAAGCGGTGGCCGGGGTTTGGGCAGAATGAGTGCCTGATGCTGCAGCCAGTGCCGGAACTGCCAGGCGCCGGCATGCAGCAGGCATGAAATAAGGATCATCAGCCCGTAGTAAAGCGCCTGTGAACTATGCCACGCGGGAGCATCCAGCGCGCTACAGCAGCGGTAACCGCTCATCGCCCTCTTACTCGTTGCGGGGTCAGACCCAGCCTTAGCGCGTAGATCATCGAAATCCCTCCTCCGTCGGCGTGAATAACCTGTGGCTGATCAATGCTAATCCCGCCGAGTGGAGTCTCGAGCACGTTTACGCCCCGACATACTGTTCTGGCAGTGGGCGGTTGCTCCGGGTCGTTCTGCCGATGTTCAGGAATTCTGTCGGTAGCTCGAACCACAGGCTAACATTATTTCCAACCTCTGGTCCGCAAAGCGTTTCAATACTTAAATCTCAAGCAGCAGTTCACTTCAGGAAGCCCCCTGTGTCACTGGGTTTGACCGTGCTCTTTCAGCATCTGGTCGTGTTCGGCTTTCATCCGTTCGTGATCCGCCTTCATTTTCTCGTGTTCGCGCTTCAGGGTTTCATGTTCCTTGAGCATGCTTTGATGTTGTCGTTTCATCTCGGCTTGGGACAGCTTGCCGGCCTGATGCTGGGCCTCCATGACAGCATGCTTTTTGACGACCTGCTCATGCCGTTTGACGATGGTGGCATGCTCCTTGACCATCTTGGTGTGTTGCGCCTCCAGTTTCCGATGCTTCTTGTCCGGCTTGCCGGGGGTGAATTTTTCGTGTGCCTCGACCATCTTCCGATGCTCGTCCTCCATGGCGGCATGCTCTGCCTCCATGGTCTTGTGCTCGGACTCTATTTGTTCATGCTGAGCGTTTAGCTCTTCATGGGTAAGTGCGTACGTCGATAACGGTAGGAACAAGGCCCAAACGACGAAAGTTAGGGTGGTTAGATACTGCATTTGGCAAACTCCTCACTTATTGAATTGAAATAACCGTATGAGTCGCACCACTTCCATTCAACTCCGAAAAATCCGTGGTGCCTCGATTTTTCGCCCTTTCCATTCCCTTCAATTCTTCAGGCCATGGTCCCGTTCGAAGCTTTCCTGCGCCCCTATCATCGACCATAGCCATTGCATTGCCTTCTAATCGTTAACGAACTGGCAGATATCACCCTCCGCCGTCCCGACGGCAAGTGACACTCCCTGCGGATTCCAGGCCAACCGCGAAAGCTGGCTTTTCAGGATGCAAAGAGCCTTCATGCCGCCTTCGGGTATATACCAGAGGATCAACATGCCGTCTTCCCCAGCCGTGGCGAGAATATCTTGCTGCGGATGAAACTTGAGATCGGCGATGCGGTCGACGTGGTGGCTGAGCACCAGGGGTTCCCGATTGGCCGGACCCGCCCCGGAGAAATCCCACAGCACCGCTTCCTTTCCCGCCCCGCTGGCGAGATAGCGGGAAGAGTCATTCCAGTCGAGCAGACCGATCTTGCCGGGATAGCCGGACATGCCGACGTTCTTGGCCGTCTTCACGTTCCAGACGAACAGGCTGGCATCCTGGCAGCCGGCGGCGAGGTGTTTATCGTTGGGCGAAAGGCTCAGCGAGAGGAACGCGCCTTTCCATTGGAAGTATTTTTCCGGCGCGTTGCGCCCTATTCGCCAGAGTTTCACCCCGCCGTAACAGGCGGTGGCCCGCTCGCTCCCGTTACGCAACCAGACCAAACCCGTCACCGTGCTGGCATGATCATCGTGCGCCTGAATCAATTCGCCGTCGTCCTTCCAGAGTCTCACGAACTTGCCGGCCGCCGTGGCGAGCTGGTTGGTGCACGGCGACCAGGCCACGTGCTCCACCCAGCCGCTGCCGCCGTCCAGTGCCAGGGTTTCCACGCCGGTGCGGGCATCCCACACGCGCGCCTTGCCGTCCTGGCCGCCGCTGGCCAGCCAGCGGCCGTCGCGGGACCAGCCCAGCGCCAGAGTGCCCATCCCATGGCCGGGCAGTTCATGGACGACTTGGCCGGTTTCTCCCGCCAGAGCAAGGATGGGACCGCTGGCCGAGGCTGCCGCCACCGTCGAACCGTCCGGCGACCAGGCCAGGGCGGTGACGTAATCGCTGCCCGACACTCGCCATTGCGGCTCCATGAGGTCGATGGGCGCTTTCTCCTTCACGCCAGACATAGCCGGAATCCCTCGTTGAGCGCCTGCCGGTCCAGGTTGCGGCCGATGAACACCAGTTGATTGTGGCGCGGTTCGTCCCCCCAGGATTGATCCGCCTGCATGTCGAATAGCATGTGCACCGCATGGAACACCAGCTTCTTGTCCATGCCCCTCAGACTGACGATGCCTTTGGTGCGGAAGATGTCCGCGCCCTGGTCCCGGAGCAGGTCACCGATCCAATTGTTGAAGCGGCCGTAATCCAGGTCGCCGGGCGCGCTGATGCCCACCGACGTCACTTGATCGTCGTGTTCATGGCCGGCATTCCATTCACGGGTCTGCAGCGGTTCGACCACCTTGTCGCCTCGCCGCAAGCTCATGGCGAATTCATCCGGGTGATGCTGAGTGAAGCAGGCAAAATGTCCGTTCCCCTCGACCGTGAACCGGAATTGCTTGATGCCATCGCCGCTCAGATCCAGTTCGTGCAATCCTCCCGCTGTCGCAGCGGCATTGGCAGCGAGCCGCTGGGGGACATCCGAGAACAGCCGGACGACCTGTTTCTGCAAGGCCTCCAGGCAACCGTCGCCGGCCCGGGGCACCGGCTGCCAGGCCAGACGCATGGCGGGATCGGGGCCATCCTTGAGTATCCAGCGGTAATCGCCGGCGGGCAGGTGAAATAGCCCCGCCCATTCGAAGGGGTATTCCGGCTCCAGGAAGGTGGGCTTGATCGCCAGGGCGCGGTCCAGATCGAAACCGCCGACATCCAGCACTGCGGCCAGGTCCACCTGGCCATTCACCGTGCGATGGATGCGGGTCATGGCATTCATGCCGCGCACCCGCTTTTCCAGCGCATCCAGTTCGGATTCCGAAACCAGGTCGGCCTTGTTGAGCAGGATCACGTCGGCGAAGGCGATCTGTTCCTTCACCTCGTCGCTGTCGTCGATGTGCAGATGCACGTGCTTGGCGTCCACCACGGTGATGACCGCATCCAGCCGCAGTTGCGAGCCGATCTCCTCGTCGACGAAGAAGGTCTGGGCCACCGGCGCCGGGTCGGCCAGGCCGGTGGTTTCGATGAGGATGGCGTCGAACTTGTCGCGTCTTCGCATCAAATTGCCGAGGATGCGGATCAGATCGCCCCGCACCGTGCAGCAGATGCAGCCGTTGTTCATCTCGACGATCTGCTCGTTCGTATCGGCGACCAGCAGCTCGTTGTCGATGCCCTCGGGCCCGAACTCGTTCTCGATCAACGCGATCTTGTGGCCGTGCTGCTCCGTGAGGATGCGGTTGAGCAGCGTCGTCTTGCCCGCGCCGAGAAAGCCGGTCAGGACGG
>JAJRDJ010000016.1 GCA_028678445.1 Methylococcaceae bacterium | reverse complement strand
TTGCGTGGCTGAGCCCCCGGAAATCCGGAAACTGTAGGCGGTCACGCGGGTATATAGTCATCCAGGGGTGTGCCTGTCTGGCACCCGAGAGGATGGGTATGATGGCCCACGCTAAGCGGGTGGCTGGTTTTCTCACAGTGTTCTCCTCCATTCTTATTGTCATTCAATAGCGTGGACCAAGGGTCTTCTGAAACGCGGATTTCAGTCGGCTGCAGAACCCAAATAAAAAAGGCCGCCTCGCTGTGAGTTCAGCGACCTACCGCAGTGACAACGGCCAATCTAGCCCCCCATCGTTGGCCGCCCAGCGTCATCCCGGCCTTTGTATGTATATTGCCGGATAAGTCCGCTGATGAATATCAATAAATTGTCGACGGTGGAAAAACCGGTTCGGGCAATGCCAGGGCGCCGTTATCGACTTTTTCAGAATCGGCGGTATCGAAACTGGAGTGAAATCAGCAACGGCTCGACGTCAGCGGGACAATGGCCCTGGGATGCGTACTAGACGGAAGACGAGCGGGCGGGCAGGTGCACGCCGGACAGTACGAACGCACCCGCCGCGAGACAGGCGATCAGTGAAAGAAGTCCGGCTTTCGGGGTGCCGGCAGCGGTGCTGATGACTCAGAACAGTAACGATCCCAGCGCCTCCGAGAATCGGCTTACCAAGTAATTGAAGGCAAAGTATTCGGCGGCCTGGTTCGGCGGAACGAGACGGCAGAAAGACCCGCGCAACATCGCCTGGCTGGAACCGAGCACGGTCGCGAACACGACCACCACCGCGATGCCCGCTGCCTGTCCCTTGCCGAACCCCATCACGATGATGGCCACCGACCACCGCGCCAAGGCCAGATGGGTCGAGGTGCGTTGCTCCAGCATGCCGAACAAGACCGCAGCCGGTATGGTTATGACATGGTAGAGCAGGGCCAGCCTGAGCTGACCGGTCATCGTCATATGAAAATCATCGCGCAGGTCGATCGCGATGAAAAAGATCGTCGTGAGAATCGCATCGTTGATCAAATAGGCGCCGAGCAGAAAGCGCAACTCCTCTCGGTGGGAACGCCAGGCGCGCAGAGTGCCCAGCACCCACCGGTACGGGTGTAGGTTCTCAGTTTTGGTAGGCTCGGCGTGGAGATGGCGCAGGCCGAGCAGTGCGGGGACGGCCAGGACCGCGAACAGCAGCGCGATCTAGGGCAGGGAGCCGAAGACGTGGAGAATCGGCGCCGGCTCTGTCACATCGCGAGCGAAGGACAAGGCGATCAGCAGTGGGCGATGCCGCCCAGAAAGCCGAACGCCCAACCGGCGCAGGGGAGCTTCTCGGCACTGATGAAGCTCTGTGCCAAACGTTCAAGATGCGCAGCGTGGATCGAGGTCGCGACCGTATAGCCCAGTTGCGCGAGCACAAACAGCAGCGCGGCGAGCCCCACGTTGCCGCGCTGGGCCAGAGGGAGCATCGCCATGGCCCCACAGCAGAGAGCGGTGAAGAGGTTCATCGATAACACCCCTCGGCCGCGCAGATCGGTATGGGCCCCGCCGAACGCAGCGACCAGGCCCGCCAGCAGTACCGCGGCGGAAGCAACCGCGCCCCAGAGTGCCTGGGCATGCGGCCGGTCGGCCGGGACGTCTTGCGTATTGCGCGCTGGTGGGTGGCATCGGCACGCATCAGCAATGCATCGATGCATTCCTCCAGAAATTCCATGACATGGTGTTGGGTGAGTAGGAGAGGATTTTCGAGAGCGTACTCGAACACCCGGGTCCAGACACCTTCAACACCGCCCGTTCCCCAGGCTCGCATAGTGAGAGCCGATGGTCGTGGGGGAGGGCGGACAGGCTGGGTCCCCAGACCTCCTCGCTTTGCCGCTGAAAGACCGCCTATCCTTTGGCCACGTGCATCATGCGACAAGCTGAGGTGCCCAAGGGCGAATATTCGCTCCCGGGATGGGCGGTTTGAATCTGGACGAGAGGAAGTGCGCGACCGCAGAAACGCGGCAACTGTTCGGCCGCGATCACTACGCCAAAGCTGATGGCACCATGCATACACGTTCCGCGCCAGGTAAGTCCAGCTCCTTCGGAGATGTCGCAGACTAAGAGGTTCTCAAGCTACAGAAACCGCCGGTCCAAAAAGAAATCTCGCCCGCTCGTTTTGATCAAGTCGACACGAAGGCCCGGCGGCGTGTCGAACTGGTCGAGCTCGCGGAAATGATTGGTTTCTGTCAGTCAGGCCTGGAATCGTGTTGTCATCGGGCGAACCATCCCTTGCGTTTGAGTAGTAGCCACGAGGCTCGACATAAGATGATACACAGCGGGTTAATCATACGAAGACCATCGATATGATTGACTGTCGGTCTACGATGAATAACGTTAACACAAGCACTGCGTACAGATGTCCCATCGCCGCCGAATGGTGGCGAGGGCTGAGTCTCCTCGAATCTAGGGCACGAGGGCGGTTTGACCGCGCAGGTAATCACCGGAATCCGCAACCACGGTCAGTTGGGCGGGGCTGATGGTATAGCTCAGTCCCGCGCCATCCTCGACGCTGAGCGGCATGCCGACTTTGAGGTAGTTCGGCGTGTAGCCGAAGATCAGGGTGTCACCGCCGTTCGTGCGCCGGGTGCCTTCCCATAGCACGGGAAGTGTGCGGCCGAGCTGCCGGGCGGCAAACTCACGCTTTTGCCG
>JAJRDJ010000133.1 GCA_028678445.1 Methylococcaceae bacterium | reverse complement strand
GTCGAAAGGGCTGCCATAACAGGCCAGTGCGGCATGGGTCTGGTGGTGATCATAGTGCCGGAACTCCACGTGGGCCTGGGGATAATGCTGGCGCAGGGCGCGCGCCAGATTGAGGCCGGCACGGCGCAGGGCATGATGCTGGCAGGCCTGCATGTGGTTAAGTTCCCAGGTGTCGAGACACGCGGTAAGCTGGCGACCCCGGTAATTCAGGATGCCGCATGGCGTCAGCCAATTCAGAACCCGGGCCATGCGCTCGTAGCGGGGCCGTTTTCTCCGCCAGTTAGAGGCCACGACGAACCGTTCAGCGTTCTGGCAATAGTGCCGCAGGATTTTCGGCAGCAAAAATGGGTTGTCAGGCTCGCAATTCAGCGCGCGTTTGTACTGCAGAAACCGCTCGGTGGCTTCGGCGAACAGCACCTCGCCGGTATCATCGACGAGCGCCAGCGCCGGATCGTGGTAGGTCGCGCATAGGCCGATGTAAACTGCGCGACCGTTTTGATGGGGTCTCACGGAATAACTCCGATCAGGGTGGAAAGATCGCGAGCCTAACCCCTTCCCGGAAAGAAAACACTTGGCAAATAATTGTGTGTTGCCGTCATGCGCACCGCAAGAGTGCAATTGGTAGGATGGGGCCGAGGCTGGAATAAGGAACCGAAAGCCCGATATATCATCAGAGGTCGGCACACGCAAAAACTGCCCCATGATGCCTATGTTGTCAAAAATCTCTTAGCCATTGCTATGGCGAACCTTGCACTGACCTGTCGCCTGCCGTGGTGGAGCGGATTCTCGCTGGCGCTGGTGCTGCCGGTCTCTGTCCTCATCTTTCTGTTATCCGGACCGCATGGCATCGCTTCCGCACTGCTCTGGACCTTGCCGGTCTGGCTGCTCATCGCAGCGGACCACTGGGCCCCAAGCGAACTCAGGCCCGTCCCACGTACAGCACCGCGCTGGTTTTTTGATGGCATCCTGTATGGGCTCGCAGCCTTGCAACTAATCAACCTGATCGTGCTCGGCATGATGGTTTCCCGGCTCCATTGGACCGGCACCCTGGATGCAGTAACCGCGCTAACCAATCTGTTGGCCATGAGAATCCTGGTGGGCACGAATGTCTGCTGTGCCGTGATCGCCCCGGCCCATGAACTGATGCACCGTCGCTCGCACTGGCAACGCTGGCTGGGGCGGCTGTTGCTCATGACTGTTTGTTACGATCATTTTTTCGTGGCACACCGGCTCGGACATCATGCGCGACTGGGCAGTCAGGAGGACCCTTCAACCGCCGAAACTCATGAAAGTTACGAGGAGTTTTTCCGCCGCTCCCTCCGGCGGCAATGGCAAATCGCCTGGCAGCGTCAACCACGGTCGCTCGCGCGGGGCTTGATCCTGGAATGCGCCCTGATGGCTTTCTACCTGATGGCCTTTGGTGGACTGGCCGCTTTCATGCTGGGCTATGTGAACCTTGTTGCCGTGCGCCTGCTGGAGGCGGTCAATTATTTCCAGCATTTCGGCCTGACCCTTGTGAGGGGGCAATCGCGCGTCACGGCCTGGCGTTGTGATTCAGCCGTCAGCCTGTTCCTGTTCCTGGGACTAACCCGGCATGCCGACCATCACCGGCATCCCGCCAAGACCTACCCGGAACTGGTGGACTCTCCGAATGGCCCACATTTACCCCTCGGATATCTTGGCATGGCGATCTGGGTGAAGAATGATAGCCAGGGTTACCGGAAATGGGCGCTTCGCGGGTTGGCTGCGAGCAAACCCCAACCCGGGATGGATGGTGATGGAGAACCTGGTCTTTCGGCAATATCCGACTTGCTGCCGCCCCCTGTCGTCTGACGGTGCCTCGATCGCTTGACCCTGACACCCTCTATTTGCTCGAAACTTTGTTGCTTTTCCAAAAAACAGGGTTTTCTGCCGGCCCAGATAAGTGATGGCCGTGTTTTGATGAGTGCGCTCTGATTCGTCCACACCTCGGCAAACACCCTCAAGCCTTGGTATTCTTCTCCCTTGCCCGAGCATCTCCGTGTGGAGGCCGGCCCCCCGCCGCCGAGTCCTACGGTAGGCATTGATGGAATTCCAAACGATAGCATCATGCGCGAAGCCACTCCCAAAGCCATCTACCTCAACGACTATACCCCGCCGGATTTTCTGGTGGACCACGTGGACCTTTATATCGAGCTGGATGAGGAAGACACCCGCGTCACGGCCACGCTCAGGGTCAGGCGGAATCCGGAAGGCAACCGGCGAAGGGCCGATCTCCAACTGGATGGCGAGCAGTTGCAGTTGCTCTCGCTGAAGATCAATGGCTTGCCCCTCGCCATCACGCGCTATCGGGTGGCGCCGGAGGGGCTGACTATCAGCAATGCACCCGAGCAGCCGTTTGATCTGGAGATCGTCACACGCATCAATCCCAAGGCCAACACGGCGCTCGAAGGTCTGTATCTTTCCGGTGAAATGCTCTGCACGCAATGCGAGGCCCAGGGGTTCCGGAAACTCACCTATTTCCCCGACCGCCCGGACGTCATGGCGACCTACACCACGACGCTGGTGGCCGACCAGTCGCGGTTTCCGGTGCTGCTGTCGAACGGCAATCCGGTCGGCGCGGGCGATCTGCTCAACGGCCGGCACTGGGTGAAGTGGGTGGACCCCTACAAAAAACCGTGCTACCTGTTCGCGCTGGTGGCGGGCCGGCTCGCCTGTCTGGAGGATCACTATCTCACCGGCTCCGGCCGCCAGGTGACCCTGCGTATCTTCGTGGAGCCGGAAGATATCGACAAGTGCGATCATGCCATGCTGTCCCTGAAGAATGCCATGTGCTGGGACGAGACGCACTACGGGCGGGAATACGATCTTGACCTGTATATGATCGTCGCGGTCAGCCACTTCAATATGGGCGCCATGGAGAACAAGGGACTGAATATCTTCAACACCAAATATGTGCTGGCGCGGCCGGACACGGCGACCGATGCCGATTACGAACATATCGAGGGTGTTATCGGCCATGAGTATTTCCATAACTGGACGGGGAACCGCATCACCTGCCGTGACTGGTTCCAGTTGAGCCTGAAGGAAGGGCTCACGGTCTTTCGTGACCAGGAATTTTCTGCGGACCGGCACTCGCGGCCAGTGAAGCGTAT
>JAJRDJ010000132.1 GCA_028678445.1 Methylococcaceae bacterium | reverse complement strand
TCCGCGAAAAAGCCCTTGGAGACGGCATAGGTGCCGCCATACTTGCCGACATCCTCGCCCATCAGAAAGACGCGCGGATCGTTCCGCAAGGCTTCACTTAGGGCGGCCCGCATCGCCTCGCGATAACTCATTTTCATGGCGCGCCTCCCGGTGTGTGGACATCCCTGAGCAAATCGGCGACTGGCTCCCACTCGGCAGCTTCGGCAAAGGCGACCGCTTCCGCTACCTCTACCTGGGCGGCCGCATCCAGTTCCAGAAATTCTTCCTCGGTGAATTTCCCTTCCGCCTTGAGACGGGCAGAATAATTGTGCAGAGGCCCCCTTTCCTTCCATTTTTCGACCTCGGCCTTGTCGCGGTAGAGCTCGGGGTCGAACATCGAATGGGCACGGAAGCGGTAGGTCTGGTATTCGATGAAACAGGGCTTGCCCTCGGAACGTACATAACCCGCCGCTTCCCGGGTCGCCTCGTGAACGGCGACGATGTCCATTCCGTCAACCTTCACCGCCCGCATGGCATAGCTTTCCGCCTTGATGCAGAGATCGGTCTGCGCTTCGGCGCGAGCCAGCGCCGTGCCCATGCCGTAGAAATTGTTCTCGCAGCAGAACAGGACGGGCAAATGCCAGAGCGCCGCCAGGTTCATGGACTCGTGGAAAGCGCCCTCGGCCACCGCGCCGTCACCGAAGAAACAGGCCGTTATCCCCGCCCGCCCTTGCAGCTTGTCCGCCAGCGCCAGGCCGGTGGCGAAGGGCAACCCCCCGGCGACGATGGCGTTGCCGCCGTAAAATCGCGTAGCGGCATCGAACAGGTGCATGGAACCCCCCCGCCCGCGCGAACAGCCCGCCGCCTTGCCGTACATCTCGGCCATGATGGCGTTCATCGACACACCGCGTACCAGGGCATGGCCATGCTCGCGATAGGTGGCGACGAGGTTGTCCTCCGGATTCAGGGCATGCAGCGCGCCGACGGCGCAGGCTTCCTCGCCGATATAGAGATGCAGGAAGCCACGTATCTTGCCTTCGCCGTAGAGCTCCGCGCATTTTTCTTCGAGGCGGCGGATGCGCAGCATGTCCGCCAGCAGGCGGACAGCCAGGGTCTTCGCGTAAGGGACAGGATTCATGAGCCCTCCAGGGTCGAGGTGTCGCCTTCCGGCAACCCGAGTTCTCGCGCCTTCAGCAACCGGCGCATGATCTTCCCGCTGCGGGTGCGCGGCAGGCTCGGCAGAAATTCGATTTCCTTGGGCGCCACGGCGGCGCCGAGTTTCTTGCGGGCATGGCCGATCAGTTGCTTGCGCAAGGTCTCGTCCGGACTGTATCCGGCCTTGAGCGAGACGAAGGCCTTGACCACTTCGCCAACGATTGCATCCGGCTTGCCAATGACGCCCGCCTCGGCCACCGCCGGATGCTCCATCAGGGCGCTCTCGACCTCGAATGGGCCGATCAGGTGCCCGGCGGATTTGATGACATCGTCGGCGCGCCCAACAAACCAGAAATAGCCGTCGGCATCGCGCCGGGCGAGATCCCCCGTCAGATACCAGTCGCCCGCGAAGCACTGCCGGTAGCGTTCCGCATTGTTGAGATAGCCCCGCAGCATCGAGGGCCAGCCGCGCCGCAGGGCCAGTTCGCCTTCCTGGTCGCTCGCTTCAACCACCTCCACGGTGCCGTCCTCATGATGCTTCACTATCGCCGCCGTGACCCCCGGCAAGGCCCGTCCCATCGAACCGGGCTTGATGTCCAGCGCCGGGTTATTGGCGATCATGATGCCGCCGGTCTCGGTCTGCCACCAGTTGTCGTGAATGGGCAAGCCCAGGGTTTCCCGGCCCCACCAGACCGCCTCGGGATTCAGCGGCTCGCCCACGCTAGCGATGAAACGCAGCTTGGGAAAGGCATGCGCCTTCGCCAGTTCCGGACCCGCCTTCATCAGCATGCGGATCGCCGTCGGGGCGGTATACCAGACAGTGACACCCTGGTCTTCCAGGATGCGATACCAGCGCTCGGCGTCAAAATCGCCGGCGTCGACGATGGACGTTACGCCATGCAAAAGGGGTGCGATGATGCCGTAGGAAGTTCCGGTGACCCAGCCGGGATCGGCCGTACACCAGAACACATCATCCGGATGGAGATCGAGGGCGTACTTGCCGGTGGACCAGTGCGTGATAACGGCGGCATGCACATGCATGGCGCCCTTGGGCGTGCCGGTCGTGCCGCTGGTGAAATGCAGCAGCGCCAGATCTTCGGGTTGAGTAACGGCAATCTCGAACGTCTCCAGCGCCTCGTCCATCAGGCGCTTGAGATTCAAAGTGCCGGGAATGTTCGCGGTCGCTGCCTCTTCCCCGGCCAGCAGGACATGCCGGAGCGAAGGAATCCGATCCCGAATTCCGGCCACCTTGCGCTCGTAGAGTTCCGGTGTCGTGACCAGTACGGCCGCCTCGCCCAGATTCATTCGGGTAGCGATGGGCTCGGGTCCGAACGCGGAAAACAGGGGCGAAACGACCAAGCCATTCTTGAAACTGCCCAGGACGGCGATATAGAGATCGGGGATACGGCCGGTCAGGGTGAACAGCCGGTCGCCCCGGCCGAGCCCCAGGCGCCTGAGAACATTGGCAAAACGATTGCTCAGCGAGGACAGCTCACCGTAACTGATATCCCGGTGACTGACACTCCCCAGAAAGCGCAATGCGGTGTGGTCGCGGCGTGGTCCCTCGGCATGCCTGTCCACGGCCTCATGCGCGATGTTGAGGCCGCCGCCCGGTAACCCGGCCAACTGCTCCCGGATCGTCTCCCAGGAAAACGTGGCGTATACCTCCTCGTTGAGGTTCGGCGAGACGCGCAAATCCACGGCGGTCTTACGGATGATGTTGGAGCGTTCCACGATTCACCTCGGCCAGGCAAACAGACCCGAATGCAATCAAGAAGACAGAACTTATACCATGCCCCCCGGATTTTTTTCATTCACCCCTTGATGCAGATCAGGGGTTCGAGCCGCGCGACTTTGCGCGCCAAACCGGCGGCCTCTGCGGCGTCCACCACCCGTGACACATCCTTGTAGGCGCCCGGCGCTTCCTCGGCCACGCCACGCAGCGAGGGACTGCGGATTTCGATGCCGCGCATGGCGAGTTCGTCGATCACCTTGCGGCCCTGCCAGGTGCGGGTAGCCTGATGTCGGCTCATGGCGCGCCCCGCGCCGTGACAGGCGGAGGCAAAGGCGCGGGCCTCCGCTTCAGCCATTCCGGCCAGAATATAGGAGCCCGTTCCCATGGAACCGCCTATCAAAACCGGTTGACCGGCCGGCCGCAAATCCTCTGGCAAATCGTGATGCCCGGGGCCAAAGGCCCGCGTCGCCCCCTTGCGGTGGACATGCAGACGGCGCTTCTCGCCATCGACGCGGTGGTCCTCGATCTTGCAGGTGTTGTGCGAAACGTCGTAGAGCAGATCGAGCCGCGCCTCGGGCAGTATTTCCGCGAAGACCTCGCGCACCAGATGCGTCAGGATCTGGCGGTTGGCCAGCGCGCAGTTGATGGCGGCGCGCATCGCGCCCAGATACTCCTGGCCCACGCGGGAGTGGATCGGCGCGCAGGCCAGTTCGCGGTCGGGGAGCACTATGCCATGCTGGCCCGCGGTGAGCACCATGGCCTTGAGATATTCGGTGCCGATCTGGTGCCCCAAACCCCGTGAGCCGCAATGGATCATCACGACAATGTCGCCCAGCTTCAAACCAAAGATTTGAGCGCTGGCCTCATGGTGAATGGCGCTCACCACCTGCACTTCCAGGTAGTGATTGCCACTTCCCAGCGTTCCCATCTCGTCACGCTGCCTAAGCTTCGCCTGCTCGGAGACGCATGCCGGTTCCGCATCCGTGATTTGGCCACGCTGTTCGATATGTGCCAAATCCTCGGGGTGTCCCCAACCCTGCTCGACGGCCCAGCGGGCACCCCCTGTCAGCATCTGGTCCATGGCCCTGCCTTTCAGGCGGATGGCTCCGGT
>JAJRDJ010000131.1 GCA_028678445.1 Methylococcaceae bacterium | reverse complement strand
GGTGAGCACGAACATGTCCTTCTCGAATTGCTCGTAAAGCGGCCAGAACTCATGTGCTTCCAGCGCGGTCAACTGCAGGTTGTCGGCGACCAGACGCCTGCGATCCTGGCCGTACTGTTGCGTGGCTTTTCCCAGCCGATCGGCGGGTTGTTCCAGCGCCGCGCTCGGATGGGAAACCGCCAGGGCGAGCAGGGCTATGGTTAAGGTGCGTGTGCCGAGCATGGTTGGCCTTTTGGGTGATGTCAGCAGTGGAAGGATCGGAATTTTCCGGGAGCATGCTCCCGGACCTCATGAACGCCTGGGCGCGGCGGAGGTCAGGACAGCCAGATAACCCATGATCCCGCCTCGCATTCATCTGGCTGGCGCGTAAAAGAATCCGACACCCAACATCGCGTACACGCCGACCAGCATGACACCTTCCAGCCATGTCGAGGTGTTGTCGGCGATCAGGCTGCGGGCGATGATGACCGACAGAATGATGCCAACCAATTCGAATTTCGAGAACAGCAGGTTCATGTGCAAGCCCATCAGCGATCCGGCGATCACCAGCAAGGGTGCCACCATCAGCCAGATTGATCGACAGGGCCAGAGTCATCCGGCTCTTGTAGGCGAACGAAACCGAGTTCATGTACTGCGGAATGTTGCCGACCATGGCCAGCAGGAACACTCCGGCGAAAACCGGTGTGAGGCCCATGGCGTCGGCCGCCGGCTGGAGCGAGCCGGTTAATAGGTCACTCACGAGCGCCAGCGCCACAGCCACAGCAGCCAAGATGCCCAGCGCGGTATTTCGGCTCCAGTTCGGGAACACTTCGGCCACTTCCGGCTGCTCCTCGCCCTTCTCCTTGAGCGCCGCTTCGATGCCCTTACGACCGACCGGGGACCGGCTGGTCATGATCGTATAAGCCATGCTGGCGAGATAAATCAGCAGCAATACGATGGAGATTTCCAGGCTGATCTCCTGGTTCACATTGCTGCTGAAGGTGAATACAGCCGGAATCACCAGCCCGAAGGTAGCCAGCATCAGCAACGCGCTATTGATGGACACCATGTCTCGGTCGAAGGTTTGAACGGGCTTTTTCAGCCCGCCCGAAATGATCGTGATGCCCAGGCCAAACAGCAAAGTCCCGAGGACGGAACCGGCGATCGACCCTTTCAGAATGTCGATCAAGCCGTTGCGCAGCGCCGAGATGCCGATGATCAGCTCGGGTGCATTCCCCATGGTGGCGCTCAGCAGCCCACCGTAGGTCGGCCCGAGATAATGCGCCAGCGCGTCCGTTGCCTGCTCCATGAGGCTGGCCAGGGGGATGATCGCCACGGCGGATGCGGCGAAAATGACGAGCGGGTCAACCCTGTACCAATCGAGGCCGAACGCGATCGGGATGAATACCAGCAGCCAGTTCAAGTTCATGATGTCATTCCCGTGTCTCAGTCTTGCCGGGATACCGAGCAGAGCTCATCGCCTGCGGATGATGCTTGCCCGATCACCTGATGCGGCCCTTCTTGCCACGCGGATAGCGCTGTTCGAGGTCGTCCAGAATCCGGTTGATCTGGCGGATGCTGCCTTTGAAGAGTTTGGGCGAATGCCCGGTCAGCCAGCGTTCGGCCCGCCGGTTGGTCGCGGGCATCAGCACCAGACCACCGAGCACCAGAAAGGGCAAACCGAGAACGCCGGGCATGACCACACCCACCACCCCCGCCGTGACGAGAAGCCAGCCGATGTCTTGCGGCAGCTTCTGTATCCGCTCGGCCGTGCGATGATCGACTGACAAGGCCTCCAGCGTCAGTTCGAGCGCATGTTCGGCATCGGGTTCCGTCCACGACGTCGTTGTCGGCCGCTGGCTCTCGCTCGGCAGACCGGCCGGGTGTTCCCGCTCAGCGACGGCATCGGCTTGCGGTGGCTCGGCTGTGGCTTGCTGGCGCGGTGCGGTTTTCTTGCGCCCCGGTTTGTGGGTGGTTTCCATTTGGTTCTCCGGCAGGAAAATGATGAACGTGTGACAACCCATGATCGCACCGGCGCCGCCCATGCGAAACCGGTTTTGCTGGCCAGACGCTAGGCAGCGGAATCGATCCAGCCAAGCCCGTACCGGTCGCGCAGCCAGCTCTCCTGGAACACCCGCTGCGCCGCGATCCCGGCACGCTGGACGAACGAACGGTGAAGGTAGGCATTCACCACGATGCCGACGCCCGGTATCGAACCGGCCGCCTCGGTGCCGAGCACCAGCCGCTGGAGCGTCGCCATCACGGCGTCGTGGACGGCATCGTCGATCAGATAAGACTGCACCTGCCGCTGATACTGCGACAACGCGCGCAGGCGGTCTTCCGGCGTGCTGGCGGTCGACAAGGCCAGAATATGCAGCATGATTTCGCGCTGCAGCCGGCCTTCCCCGGAATAGCCATAGCACTGCGCGACGCGATGGATCACCCGCAGTCCCGAGGTCAGCAGTGCGGGAATGCCCATCGCGGTGGTTACCAGACCGCCGGTACCGGTCGCCGCACCCACGCCGAGGGCCAGTTTCCGCCCCTCCAGTATCGCCCGGTCCGCCAAGGCATCGCAAAATTCGAGCGGTTTCGACTTGATCTCGTCATAGTTCGAAACTGCTGCCGTGCTGAGCACCCAGTGATCCTCCACCAATTGCTCGGCGATCGCATTCAGCGTCTCCATCAGCCATTGCGAGGCCCGATCCGGGATGACCTGCTGCGTCAGTTTCTCGAACGGCGCCGCGAGCCGTCGAACGATATACCGCGAGAAGCCCGGCTTCTCGCGCTGCCAGTCGGCGATCTTGCGAACCTGCTCGGCTTTGTAGGGCGTCAGTGGCGGAGCGGCCCGCTTAGCCGGGCGTCGTTTGGTCACGTTTGGATGCAGTTGCGGGAAATGCCTACATGGCAGACACCCGGCCAGAACATTCGGTACGGGTGAATTCGCACCTCCGGGGACGCCCCGTTCTGCCCGTTCCCGATCAGCGCAGCGTCACCCAATTGCGGGACCCCTGCGGACGGGCCGAAGCTTCCAGAGTTTTCCGCAGTCGGCGATCGACGTTCATGACGCCCATATTGGCGACGATGCCGGCGGTAATGCCGTTCAGCAGGCCCCCGAAGGCGCCGGCGATGCACAGCAGATTGGGGAGGGTGGCCATTCGCGAGGCGCCGACGAGGTCAGGTTCATAAGCCCGCGACAGTTCGACCAGATCGGCCAGCCCGTCATAGGTAGCACCCAAGAGCAGTACATCGCCCACCGGGATTTCGCCGTTCAGCCCGCCGAGCGCCACCGTGACATGGGCTTCCCGCGCCAGGTCCGGCTGTCCGGCGAGGCGCCCCACATAAACCGGCTTCACGCCGCGCCGCCGCAAGCCTTGCAGAAAACGAATCCGGCCGGCGGCATCCAGCTCGCCGCCGGACCCATCGGCGCCGAGCCGACGCGCCAGCGTGTTGGTGCTGTCATCGGACTCCCGGGATACGACGAAGGTCTGCATGCCGGCCGCCCGCAGCCGCTGCACCGCCTCCGCCACGCGGGGGCGGGCGCCGGGGCTGAAACTCAGGCGCGCCACCGCATGGCCGTCGATTTCCACCCACAGATCCGGAACCCCAGGGGTACCCTGCACCGGTTCATCGCTCAGCCGGATGGTGTGCTCGCCCAAGCGAGCCTCGACCCGACCTTGATCGAGCGCCAACAGCGCTGGTTGTCTGATGATCAGTCCGCGTTCCCGGCAAGCATTGATCAGCGCCAGCGAGCGTTCGTCGCCGAGGAAGAGCCCGGCACCGGCGACATGGCGGAGCACGGTGTCGGCATCGGGCAAGCGGCTCTCTATCTCGGCCAGTTCCAGCCCGGGCGCGGCCAGACGCGGATCATCGCCATCCAGCACCAGAAAATCGCTCTCCGCCAGCCGGGGGATCGCGGACCCGTTCCGCACCAGCGCGCCGCTCCCGAGCGCCGTGCGGATGTGGTTCAAGGTCAGCAGCGGTACGGCCAGGGCCGGACCGCTGATCCAGTCCTGGTGCAGTATTGCACCCACGGTGATCAGATCGCCGGCCGCCCAGCCGACGGCGGCAGTCGCGAATGTCGGCAGCACGGTGCGCTCCGTCATCTGCTCGGCCTTCCGCCGCAGCGCGGGCTCGCGCGGGACCACGGCGGCGGCCTCAATAATCGTTCCGGATATCCTTGATGCGGTAGTGGCCAAGCCGGTGCGTTCGACCAGGATGTCGAGCCCGCCAACCACCAACCTGGCGCCAGCCAGCACGCTGTCGTCGACCGTCTTCCGCACCGGCGCACGAGCGCCGCTGAGCTGGGTTTCATCGACCAGCGCCGTGCCGGCCACGACCCGCCCGTCGGCCGGGATCGGCTCGCCGGCTGCGACACGGATACGGTCTCCGGCTCGCAGTAGTGCGAGCGGCACGACGGTTTCGCTCCCGGCCGCATCGATCACGCGCGCCTGTTCCGGCAGCGGCAAGGTCTCGTCCAGCAGTTGCTGCGTTTCCTCGGCCAGTTGCTTTCGCCCGCGCCGGTTCCAATAGCGCAGCGACCAGTCGGTCAGCGCATAGGCCAGCACCTGGCCGGTCACGATCGAGCAGGCCAGCAATGCGGTATCGAACAAGGGCACGCCGACTTTGCCGCGACTGAGATCCACCGCCGCATCGCGCACCACGTTAAGCTTTGTCGCGACCAGAATGCCGGCCGCAAGCGGAGTCGCTACCGGCAGCATCAGTTCGCCTATGGTGCCGAGTCCGACGGTGGTGTTGGCGACCCCGAACGGCACCGGGGCAGGATCGGGGACTTTCCGCCGTGTGCCGCTAATATTTTTCGCCGAGAGCGCTTCATGCGCCTCCCGCAACGCATCGGGCTGCGAGTCCTTAAGGGGCATCACGGTGATCGCATCACCCGCGCGGCTCAGCGTGACCGCCTCCCCATCCGGCCATTCCGGGATCCTAGCGTCGTCCAGCGCATAGGCCTCGGTACCGATCGCATCGGCCAGACGGGCCAGCACGTTTTTCCCATCCCCGGGTGCCGCCCGGTAGGCAATCCGGGCCCCGCCGGTTTCAGGCTCCAGCGTCAGCGAGCGGACTTCCGGCAAGGCCAGCACGCGCCGCGCGAACTGACGGGCGTGGTCCTGGTTCCCGACCCCGAAAAGGGCGGTGTCTTCAAGCCGCAGCGCGTCGGTTCCAAAGGCAATGTTTCCGGCCATCTCGATGTTTTCTTTGGGTACTTGATTCAGGAGGCTATTTCCGAACTTGCGGATACGAAATGCATGGCGCGGTCTCAGGCTCCGGGTTGGTTCACGACTTGATAGACGACATTGCTATCGTTATTGTTGCCACCGGACATCGGAATGCTCCCCAGTTCAAGGCGATCCTCCCGTTTCCACATACTGTTACCCCACTGATTCCGTTTCTTTATCAACAAGACGAGGCCAGTAGTTTGTCGTATTCCGTATGAGTGCCAATCCAGACCCAAAGATAGCCGCCTTGAATCGGCGTCGCAACTGCGCGGTAATGTGTGCCAACACGGACAGACCAGACTTTACCGACTTTCTTGAACCGCAACGATGGGTGGGAAGGATCGGCTTTCAACAGTTGAAAATTCTTGTCGGCAAGGTTGCGAATGTCCATCGGAAGATATTCATAGCAAGCCCAGAAACTGGAAGCTGTTTTGTGCTTCAAAGGTCTCTCGTTTTTCCTGCTTGATGCTCGGAAAGCGCAGCATTGATCAGGAAATCAAGTTTTCCTGCGTTGGAATCGGCTTCGAGATTATTGTCCCAACGCACCTGGTCGAATTCGATAAACCACTCTCGAAGTTTTAAAAAGGAATCGTCATCCAATTCCGCGATTTGTTGTTCCAATAACTCTATCTGAATCATAAAAAGTGTCTCCCTGTCTTTCGGTAAGGGCTAGGGGTTCCGGGTAGCTCGACCCTCACGTAAATACATGCCCAAGCTGCAGCTGGCTTAAGCCTCTTGGGTCTACCTGGCGACGAACGGCTGCAACAGCCCCGAAGCGACCATCTGGTCCAGTTCCGCGACGACATGCTTGTCCTCGGCATCCAGGATGTTGTAAAGCTCGCGCAGGTGTTTGCGCCGGCGCTTGATTTCGAAGGCCATCGCGCCGATCAGCGCGAAGCCGAATAGGGTAGTCAACACTTCGGTTACTTGATTCATTGTCGGTCTCCTCGGATGTTGTCGGGAAGGATGAAGCGGCCTTCGGCATGTGGGGACGCTGGATTCGGCGGATTACCCCGCCATGGCCTCGGCACTCACCCGCAGCACTTCGATCGCGCCCGTAATCCCCTTGCGATGCAGTTGTGCCTTGACCTCCCTTTCTATATCCACGCTCTGACGATGCGTGGCGAGCAGATGCAGAAACTTGCGCAAGGCCACGAGCACCTGGTTCGGGTCGCGAATCAGGCCGAGATTCAGGTGGAAGCCATGATACTCGGACTCGCCACCGGTCTGGCTGGCTTGAAGATCGCGCGCCAGCAGGATC
>JAJRDJ010000130.1 GCA_028678445.1 Methylococcaceae bacterium | reverse complement strand
TTGTAGCCCAGCAGCTTTTCCAGGTCCGGGATCAGGAAGGCATCCGCTTCGCCGGCAAAGGTGATGGAAATGCCGGTGGCGCCGGCGCGGCCGGTACGGCCGATGCGATGCACGTAGTCCTCGGGGTCTTCGGGCACGTCGTAATTGACCACGTGGCTTACGCCTTCGACGTGCAGCCCGCGGCCCGCAACATCGGTGGCCACCAGCACGTTGATCCGCCCCTGCTTGAAGTCCTCCAGCGTTTTGGTGCGCTTGTGCTGCGGCACTTCGCCGGACAACATGCCGACGCGGAAACCGGCCCGCTGCAGGCGCTCGAAGATGCGGGTGGTGGTATGCCGCCGATTGCAGAACACGATGGCGCTTTCGAGTTCGTCGGTGGCAAGGATCTTTTGCAGCACCGGCAGCTTCTCGCGCTCGGACACCAGGTAGACTTTCTGCTCCACCGAATCCGTCGCCACACGCTCCGGCTCGATCTCGACCATGATCGGGTCCACCGTCCACTGGTAAGACAGGTTGAGCACGTCCTGGTTGATGGTGGCGCTGATCAGCATAGTCTGGCGGTGGGTTTTCGGCGGTGTGGCGCGGAGGATCTGCTTGACCTGCGGGATGAAGCCCATGTCCAGCATCCGGTCGGCCTCGTCCAGCACCAGGATTTCCACCAGGTCCAGGTGCAAGTCGCCGCGGCGCTGGCAATCCAGCAGCCGGCCGGGGGTGGCCACCACGATGTCGACCACCTTGCTTTCCAGTTTCTGCACCTGGCGCTGGTAGTCCACCCCGCCGATCAGCACCGCGATGCCGATGTCGAGATACTTGCAGAGCTTGTGCGCATCGTCGGCAATCTGCATCACCAGTTCGCGGGTGGGGGCGATCACCAGCGCCCGCGGCTCGCCCGCGAAGCGTTCTTCCGCCACCGGGTTGTTGAGCAGGTCGTTGATGATGGTGATCAGGAAGGCGGCCGTCTTGCCAGTGCCGGTCTGGGCCTTGCCGATGGCGTCATGGCCGTCGAGGGTGTGAGGCAGGATCTGCGCCTGAATCGGCGAGCAGTATTCGAAGCCGAGGTCAGCGATGGCGTGCATCACCTCCGGCGGCAGCCCCAGGTCGTGGAAGCGGGTTCGCCCCGGGGCGTCGGGCACCGGGAACTGCGACTCATCCCACTGGCGGGAACCCTTGCTGTCATGGCTGCTGCGATTGCGCTTGCCCTGGCGGCGGCCCCTTTCCCGCCCCGCAGAAGGGTCGTTGTTCCCTGTTGGATTCCCCACATTGCTCACCTGATGTCAATTGGGGCAGGATTCTATCACTTCCGCGGCGGCTTGGCCCACCGCCGGGAACCCCGGCCGCCGGCGGCGCGGCACTGACGCAGTACCGCCACGCTCGCCTGCCAGGGCACTAGCGCTGGTCGACCTCCAGCTTCAGCCCGATCCAGCCATTCTTGCCGACCTTGCCCACCTGCGCACCCTCCACCAACACCCGTTCCGCCTCGACCCCGGCGGCCGTCAACTCCGCTGCCACCGCAGCGGCGCGCTGGCCGGCCAGTTGTTGCAAGGCCTCCGCCGGCACGGTTTCGGCCGCAACCAGGTCGCCGCGCAGGTGGGCCAGGTAGGCCACATCGTCCAGCCGGTGGCGACCCTCGGGCTCGGCGGGATCCACCGGAATCATGTGCGACTCCAGGATCGCGTCCAGCGACTGCTCCGGGTAGCGTGCGGCAAACAGTTCCTCCAGCACGTCGCGGCGTCGCCGCCAGGATATTTCGGGACTGTCCTGCGGTTGGGCGACCGCGGCCAGGCGTTCACCTATGGCACTATCCACCCGGGTCTCGCGCAGGGCTGCGGTGTCCTCGGCCTCTGCGATGACACCGGGAACGCGCAGGGCGAGTTGCGGCCGCTGCGCCATGGCCTCGGCCAGCCCGGCCAGCTTTTCCCGTTCCGGCGGGGTCACCACCGCCTCGCACGGGGCAAACACAACCTGCTCGAAATCCGCGGATTCCATCCCCACCAGCGCGCCCAGCAGCCGGAACGGGGCGGTGACGACCCGGGTGACCAGGCTGCCAATGGCTTTCCAGATGACACCGCCGATACGGAATTCGGGGTCATTCACGTTCCCTTCCACCGGCAGGTCGACGTCGATGCGGCCGTCGGGGCCCTTGAGCAGGGCGATGGCCAGCCCCAGCGGCAGGTCCATGGCACCTTCGTAAGGCACCTTGGGTCCCAGTTCCAGGTCGCGCAGGATGACGTTGTTGTCACCCTTGAGCCGGCCCTGTTCCACGGTGTAGCGCAGGTCCAGGTCCATGCGACCGCCGGCGAGCTGGTGGCCCGCAAAGCGAACGGTATAAGGGCTGAGGTCGGGCAGGGCCACATTGCGGAAGGTCAGGGCCAGCGTACTCTTCTGCCAGGGCGCGACCGGGAGGAAGGCGCCATCGACGCGAGCCAGCCCATAGTCCGCCACTCGACCTTCCAGCTTGATGGTCATGGGTTCGCGGCTGTCGATATCCAGTGGCGAGGTGCCACCGGTCAACTGCGTCACCCTGGTAGAAAACGGGATAGGCAGGCTCAGGTCGCTGAAATCGGCAATGCCATCGACCACGGTGACGGGGCCCAGGCGGAAGACAAACGGCTTGCCGGCGGGCTCAGCGGCTGCAGCCGCACCGGCCGCACCTGGTTCCGCCGCACCGCCAGCCGTTGTGCCGGCGTCCGCCCGCTGCTCGGGCTCCACCAGCAACCGGCGCAGGTTGGTGGAACGGTCCTCGTTCGCCCGCACGCGAATATACGGCTGCTGCAGGGCAATGCCGGCAATGCCCAGCAGATTGGTCGCGGCGCTGTACTTGAAGGCGTCGATACGAGCGCTTTGCCACGCCAGCAAGGGCAGCTTGCGCTGCCCGTCCAGGGTGTCCAGGCCGGTGATTTCCAGCGCACCCCGCACCGCGAGGGGGTCCTCGGGGCCACTGGCCAGTTGTACATCCAGGTGCAGCGCACCACCCTGGATCAATACATTGGCAAACTGGTCCAGGTAGGGCTTGGCGAGGGTCAGC
>JAJRDJ010000129.1 GCA_028678445.1 Methylococcaceae bacterium | reverse complement strand
TTCGCCTCGCTCATCATGACCCAGCAGCCGGCGATTTTCGTCGGGTTGATGATGCGCTCCTACAGCTTCATCACCGATGTCGGCCTGCCCGATATCTGGGTGATGGACCCCAAGGTGCAGTTCGTCGATGACGTAAAACCCCTGCAGGACATGAAGCTGTTCCGGGTGCGTGGGATCGAGGGCGTGGACTGGGCCATGCCGCTTTACAAGGGCCTGATCAAGGCGCGGCTGGCGAATGGCAATTTTCAGACCTGCAACGTCATCGGCCTGGATGACGCGACACTGATCGGCGGCCCGCCGCAGATGCTGGAAGGACGGATCGAGGACTTGCGCCGCAGCGACGCCGTCATCGTCGACCGGGATGGCGCCGTCGAAAAACTGGGCGTGCCCGGACCCGACGGCAAACCGCTGCCGCTCAAGGTCGGGGACACCCTGGAACTGAACGACCGCCGCGCCATTGTCGTCGGCATCGCCAAGACGACGCGCACCTTTCAGTCGCAGCCGGTGGTCTACACCACGTATAGCCGGGCCATGCTCTATGCTCCGCGCGAGCGCAAGCTCCTGTCCTTCATCCTGGTGAAGGCGAAGCCTGGGCAGGACCTTGCTGTCCTGGTCGAACGCATCCGCCGCACCACCGGTCTTGCGGCCTATACGCAGGCTGGATTCCAGAAGCTGACCTTCGACTATTTCATGAAAAACACCGGCATTCCGATCAACTTCGGCATCTCGATCACGCTCGGCTTTATCGTTGGCGCGGCGATTGCCGGGCAGATGTTTTACAACTTTACGATGGAAAACCTGCGCCAGTTTGGGGTGCTGAAAGCCATGGGCGCCAGCAACTGGACGCTGCTGCGAATGATTCTGTTGCAGGCGACCCTGGTTGGCGTCGTCGGCTATGGCCTCGGAGTGGGGCTGACCTCGCTGTTTGGCTGGGCGATGCGCAACACCATACTGGCTTTCAAGTTTCCCTGGCAGTTGCTGGTGTTCAGCGGGCTGGGCGTGACGCTGATCTGCATCTTCGCGGCGCTCATCAGTATCCGCAAGGTGATCGCGCTGGAACCGGCCGTGGTATTCAAGGGCTGAGCGCGTGACGGAAGCGAACCAGGGCGGCCTGGCCGTCCATTGCCGTGGCGTATACAAAACCTACGACACCGGCGATCAGAAAGTCGTCGCGCTGCGGGGAGTCGATCTCGACATTCATACCGGCATGCTGATGATGCTGGTGGGCCCCTCCGGCTGCGGCAAGACGACGCTGATTTCCGTTATCGCCGGCATCCTCGACCAGGACACTGGGCTGTGCGAGGTGTTCGGTCAGGATTTGGTGCATCTGAAGCAGAAAGACCGTTTGCGCTTCCGGGCGCGGAACATCGGTTTCGTGTTCCAGGCCTACAACCTGCTGCCGACGCTGACGGCGGTCGAGAATGCCTCGATTCCTCTCATCATCAACGGCTACCGGCGGCAGGACGCCACGCGCCGGGCGGCGGAGATGCTGGACCGCGTCGGCCTCGGCGAACGGCTGGATTCGCTGCCCTCGCAGTTGTCCGGAGGCCAGCAGCAGCGCGTGGCGATTGCCCGGGCACTGGTGCATGACCCACGCCTGATTGTCTGCGACGAGCCGACCAGCGCGCTGGATCATGAGACCGGTCACCGGATCATGGAACTGCTCAAGACCATCGCCCTCGACGCCCACAAGGCGCTGGTGATCGTCACCCACGATGCGCGTATTTTCGAATTTGCCGATGGGATTGCGCAGATGGATGATGGCCATATTGTTAAGCTGACGGAAACGCATGGTTAGGTCTGGCCGGCTGGGAGCCCAGCGGATGATCTTCCCCCACCTCTCGCAACGAACATAAGCGATGCTGCCCAAGTACACCTTGCCCGTTCTGGCCCTGGCCGGTTTTGCCTTCGGCGTGTATTCCGTCATTCATGGCAATAAGCCGGTGCCGGTGGCCCCAGCGGTGATCGAGCCATCTCAGGCGCCGTTCAAGACCTTCATCGCCGGGTCCGGCATCATCGAGGCGAAAACCCGCAATATCGCCATTGGCACGGCCCTGCCCGGTCTGGTCAAAACCCTCAGCGTGAAGGTCGGCGACCGGGTGCCGGCGGGGGCGCTGCTATTCGCTATCGATGACCGCGAGGCTCAGGCCAGTCTGGCCATCCGGCGTGCCGACCTGGAGCGGGCGAAGGCCAGTGTCGCAGAGGCCGCCGCCAACCTGACCGATACGCAGGTGTTGCTCAAGCTGGCGGAATCAGTCACCGACCGGCGCGCCATCAGCCTGGAAGATTTGGAGCGCCGGCGCGATGCCGTGCTGATCGCCCAGGCCCGGCTGGACGGGGCGAAGGCCGCCGTGCAGCAGGCCGAGTCGCAGGTGACGGCGGTGCAGGTGACGCTGGACCGGCTCACCGTGCGGGCGCCGATCGCGGGGGAAATTCTGCAGGTCAATATCCGGCCCGGCGAGTTCGCCATGGCCGGGGCGATGTCGATGCCGCTGCTGGTCATGGGCAATCTGGATCAACTGCATGTGCGCGTCGATATCGATGAGAACGACGCCTGGCGTTTCCGGCCCGACGGCAAGGCGGTGGCCTATCTCCGGGGCAACCGCGATTTCAGCACGCCGCTGACGCTGGCCTATGTCGAACCTTTTGTGGTGCCCAAACGGTCTCTGACCGGCGACAGCACCGAGCGCGTCGACATGCGGGTGCTGCAGGCGCTCTATCGGTTCGACCGCAGCCGTTTACCGGCTTATGTCGGGCAGCAGGTGGACGTGTTCATCGAGGCGCCGGGCTATGATGCTTTGAAGCCCGCAGGTCAGGCAGTCCCACCCGGATCCGCCGCGCCGCAATGAGGGGGACACTCACGGCATTGATCTTCGCCGTGCTGCTGAGCGGCTGCATGGTCGGGCCGGATTACCGCTTGCCGGAAATCAAGACGCCCTCGAAATACGCGGGCGCCCGGGACCATCACAATATCCCGCCGCCCGATGCATGGTGGCAGGTCTTTGACGATCCGACCCTCCAGCGCCTCATCAAGGAAGCCGCCGCCTTCAATCTCGACGTCAAGCAGGCCGCGCAGCGCATCCTCATGGCGCGCGCGGAACGGCAGCGCACCATCGCCACCGGTCTCCCCTATCTCGATGGCAAGGTCAATGCCAGTCAGCGCCGCAATGACTTCATCACGGGAGCCGGCGGAGTGAATAACCCGGCGGCAGGCGGCTATTTCGGCAACACGCTGATCGACATCCTGCAGGCCGGCTTTGACGTGCAGTGGGAGATCGATCCCGCGGGCGGGCTGTTCCGGCGCATCGAGGCGGCCGCGGCGAGTGTCGAGGCCGAGCAGAACAACCGGCG
>JAJRDJ010000128.1 GCA_028678445.1 Methylococcaceae bacterium | reverse complement strand
GCAGCGGCTTAACGGTCAGCAGGGTGTCGATGAATAGCCGATACCCCGAAACCGTCGGCATTCTGCCCGCCGAGGTATGGGGCGCGGTAATGAGTCCGAGCTCTTCGAGGTCGGCCATCACGTTACGGATGGTGGCGGGACTTAGATTGAGCCCCGGGTCCCGTGCCAGGGACCGCGATCCTACGGGTTGTCCCTCATTGATGTAGCGCTCAACCAACACCTTGAGCAGGTACTGGGCTCGCTCATTCAATTGTGGGGGGGATGGCACTGGATATTCTCTTGGGCCCGGTTAGCACTCTGGGGTAAAGAGTGCCAAAAGCTAGCAATCCCTAGATAATGTGTCAAGAAATTCATACCATACCCGATACGCTGGCCTTTACGGCAGGCCAGAGGCACAACGCTTCCGCGGGATACGAATTAGGCAAACGCGCCCACTTTGGCACAGCGATTGGCAACCTCATCAACTCAGCCGACTTTGACTGCAACCTTGTTTGTAACCCCTAATACAGCCGAGTTTTTCCGGAATAAATGGTTAAGTCTCTGAAGTTTGGTGCAGTCGCCTTGATCGGTAAAACGGATGCTGGCCGAATAGCGGAAACCCTGACCGAGCTGCATGCCCATCTGCTCAAACGCGGTCTCCGGGTTATCGTAGAACGGGACTGCGTCTCATTTCTGCGGGGAACTAACCCGGAATCGGGGACCCTCCGCGAGCTGGGGGGACAGTGCGATTTTGCCATTGTCGTGGGCGGCGACGGCACCCTGCTATCCGCAGCGCGGGGTCTTGCCGAGTTCGATATCCCCTTGATCGGGGTGAATCTGGGCCGCCTCGGATTTCTCGTCGACATTTCGCCCACTGAAATTACCACTCGTATCGATGAAATTCTGGAAGGACGTTATACCGAGGAGCAGCGCTTCATTCTCGGAGCCAGCATTATCCGTGAGGGGAAGGTGATATATCGACAGACCGCCGTCAATGATGTCGTTATTCACCGCTCGAACGCGGCCAGCATGATAGAGCTCGTGACCCACATAGACGGCGTCTTCCTTAATTCGCAGCGCTCCGATGGTCTGATTGTATCGACCCCGACCGGATCCACGGCCTACGCCCTGTCGGCGGGCGGTCCGATTCTCTCCCCGACCCTGAAAGCCATCGTGCTGGCGCCGATCAATCCGCACATGCTGACCAATCGGCCCATCGTGGTGGGCAATGAGAGCGTGGTGGGTGTCTCGTTCAGCTTTAGCAAGCAATTCAGCACCCGGCTGGTTTGCGACAATGTGTCCACCGCCGATGTCAAAATCACGGACAGAATCGAAATCCGTAAGGAATCCAAACCGTTTTTACTGCTGCATCCATTAAGTTATGACTTTTTCGAGATTCTCCGGGCGAAGCTGAACTGGAGCTCGGGACACCGTATCTAGCCATGCTGGTATTTCTCGATATTCGTGACCTCGCTGTCGTTGATTCCCTCAGGCTTTCCTTTCGGCCGGGTCTGACCGTTTTGACCGGGGAAACCGGCGCGGGCAAGTCTATTCTGCTGACAGCCCTGGGTCTGGCGCTCGGTGATCGTGCCGATGCGGGATATATCCGGCCAGGTTCGCAACGGGCCGAGATCAACCTTGGCTTTGACCTCGCTGACAGTCCGTCGGCAAGGCTTTGGCTGGATGAGCGGGAATTGGCCGAGGGCGATGAGTGCCTGGTGCGGCGGGTAATGAGCCTGGATGGCCGTTCCAGGGCCTTTATCAATGGCAGCCCGGTCACCCTGCAATCCCTCCAGGAACTAGGACAGGGACTGGTGGAAATTCACGGCCAACATGCCCATGTGCAACTGATCAAGGCCGGTGAACAGCGACGCTTGCTGGATGTGGCGGCAGGCAATGGTGAGCGGCTGGCCAGGCTCGAGACCCTGTATCGGCGCTGGCGGACCCTCAGCAATGAACTGCAGCGGCTCACTGCGCATGCATCCGACCGCTTGTCGCGCCTGGAATTACTGCGGTTTCAGGTGGACGAGTTAGAGCAGCAGAACATCGGGTCACTGGATTACCCGGCGCTGGTGGAAGACCATACCCGGCAGGCCAATGTCGACAGGATACTGGAGGTGGGGCAGACCCAGCTCGACCATCTTTATGAAGACGAGGCCCATTCGGTCAACGCCCTGCTGGCCCACGCGATTCACTCTCTCTCTGATCTCAGCCGGGTTGCCCCGGAATTATCGGAACCCCTCAGTCTGCTGCAGGAGTCCCAACTGCAGGTCAAGGAGGCTTCCCTGCAGTTGCGGCGGCAACTGGAGCACCAGGAATCAGACCCCGCCGCCCTCGGCCTGCTGGAGCAGCGACTGGCGGATGTTCACCGGCTGGCGCGCAAGCATCAGGTGCGCCCGGAAGCCCTGCCGGACCAGTTTTACGCCCTGAAGGCCGAGCTGGACAATCTTGAAATGGGCGCCGAGGGCACGGAAAGCCTGCGGCTCGAATTGGATGAATCGACGGCGGAATACCGGCGGCTGGCCGATGAGTTGTCGGCGGCGCGCACGAATACGGCGGTCATCCTGCAGGAACGTATTTCGCAAATTATCCGGGAGCTGGGCATGCCCCAGGGACAATTGCTGATTGAGGTGCGCACCGACAAGGACGGCGAACCGGCGCCCGCCGGCTTCGATGCGGTGGAGTTTCTGGTCAGCGCCAACGCGGGGATGCCGGCGCGTCCCCTGGCACGAGTGGCTTCCGGTGGTGAACTATCGCGCATCAGTCTGGCCATCCAGGTGGCCGCAACCGCTGCCAAGAGTGTCGCGACCCTGATTTTTGACGAGGTGGACAGCGGTATAGGCGGCGGCATCGCGGAAGTAGTGGGGCAAAAGCTGCGCATGCTGGGTGAGGATCGGCAGGTATTCTGCGTCACCCATCTGCCGCAAGTGGCCGCGCAGGGTCATCACCACCTGCTGGTCGAAAAGCTCACACATGATGGCGCCACCCAATCGCGCGTGTGCGAGCTGGCAGGCACGGAACGAACTCCCGAGATCGCCCGCATGCTGGGTGGCATGATCATAACGGAGCAAACCCTGGCACATGCCGAGGAAATGCTTGGCCTGGCTGGCGGCGCCCATCTCCAGCAGTCCTGAATTGCCTGGCGCCGAACGGCGCGAGAGCAGCTTTCACGCTCGGTTCATCCGCCTTAACGACTTGCCGAAAATGCCGTTACTTCAGCCCCTTGAGTGGGTTAGAGGGGATGTAAAGGTGTATGCCGGGGGCTATCCTGATAGTATTGGTCAACTTTTATATGGGGCCCCAGGGCTCACGACGAGGAATAGTAAACGTGAATGACATGCTGAAGAACGTCGTTTTGTGGGTGGTTGTAGCCGTCGTGCTGATGTCGATGTTCAACAATTTCGGCGGCCGTAAAACTGCTACGGAAACTGGCATGTCGTATTCCCAGTTCATTGCTTTGGTCAAGGAAGGACAGATCAAGCAGGTGAATATCGAAGGCCCGGTCATTCGTGGTCTGCTCGGTACCGGTGAAAAATTCACGACCTACACGCCCCCGAACGACCCGCATCTCGTGGATGACCTTCTGGAAAATCAGGTAGAAATGCGGGTCGAACCGCCTGAATCGCAATCCCTTTTGATGCAGATATTCATTTCCTGGTTTCCGATGCTCATGCTCATCGGCGTGTGGGTGTTCTTCATGCGGCAGATGCAGGGCGGCGGCGGCCGTGGCGCCATGTCCTTTGGCAAGAGCAAGGCGCGGCTGATCGAGGAAGATCAGATCAAGATCACCTTCGCCGATGTGGCCGGGGTGGAAGAAGCCAAGGAAGATGTACAGGAAATGGTTGATTTCCTGAAGGATCCCAGCAAATTCCAGAAGCTCGGCGGAAAAATTCCCCGGGGCGCATTGATGGTGGGACCGCCCGGCACGGGTAAAACCCTGCTGGCCAAGGCGATTGCCGGTGAGGCACGGGTTCCGTTCTTTTCCATCTCGGGTTCCGATTTCGTCGAAATGTTCGTGGGCGTGGGCGCTTCGAGGGTTCGCGACATGTTCGAACAGGCCAAGAAACATGCTCCCTGCATCATTTTCATTGACGAGATCGACGCCGTGGGCCGTCACCGCGGGGCGGGTCTCGGCGGCGGCCATGACGAGCGGGAACAGACGCTGAATCAGCTGCTGGTGGAAATGGACGGTTTTGAAGGGACCGAGGGCATCATCGTCATCGCCGCCACCAATCGCCCGGATGTCCTGGACCCCGCCCTGTTGCGGCCGGGCCGTTTCGACCGGCAGGTCGTGGTGGGGCTGCCCGACGTGCGTGGCCGCGAGCAGATTCTTAAAGTACACATGAAGCGGGTACCTCTCTCGACCAATGTCGAGGTCTCCTATCTGGCGCGGGGAACGCCCGGTTTTTCCGGCGCGGATCTGGCCAATCTGGTCAATGAGGCAGCCCTGTTCGCGGCGCGCAAGAACAAGCGGCAAGTCGACATGGAAGACTTCGAAAAGGCCAAGGACAAGATTCTCATGGGCGTGGAACGCAAATCCATGGTCATGAGCGAGGATGAAAAGCGCTTGACCGCCTTTCATGAAGCAGGGCACGCCATCGTCGGCCGCCTGGTGCCTGAACATGATCCGGTTTACAAGGTCAGCATCATGCCGCGCGGGCGGGCACTCGGCATCACCATGTTTTTGCCGGAGCGCGACCAGTACAGCGCCAGTCGGCAGAAGCTGGAAAGTCAGATATCCAGCTTGTTCGGGGGCCGGATTGCCGAGGAAATCATCTTTGGACGGGACAAGGTTACGACGGGCGCCCAGAACGATATTGAACGCGCCACCAATCTGGCCAGGAACATGGTGACCCGCTGGGGCTTGTCGGATCGGCTCGGCCCGCTCGCATATAGCGAGGAGGAGGGTGAAGTTTTCCTGGGCCGCTCGGTGACCAAGCATAAAATGGTCTCAGAGGAAACGGCGCACCTGATTGATGAGGAGATTCGCTCCTTTATCGACAGAAACTACGAACGCAGCGAACGCATCCTGAAGGAAAATCTCGATAAGCTCAATTTGATGGCTGATGCGCTCATGAAGTACGAGACCATCGATCGCTTTCAAATTGACGACATCATGGAAGGCCAGGTGCCACGTCCCCCGCAAAGCTGGGATGAAACGCCGCCCGCCGATGGCTCGGCCGATCCCGCCGATCATGAGAGCCAGAAACCCGGAAGTGTGGGCAAGGCCGCGGAGCAGTCTAGATAGACAGCTAGAGTGACCAATCGGCCCAAGAACCTGCTGTTGCGGGAGCTTTTGCTGACGCGGGCCGGCAGCAGCATGGACAAATTAGAACAATAATTAGGTTCGGGAAAACGCATGAGTCGATCGTATTTTGGAACGGATGGTATACGTGGCAGGGTGGGCACCTACCCTATTACCGCGGATTTTGTTTTGAAGCTGGGCTGGGCCGCAGGACGTGTCTTTGCTAGGGATCAAAAGGAGCCGACCGTGCTGATCGGCAAGGACACGCGAATCTCTGGCTACATGTTCGAATCAGCGCTGGAGGCGGGGCTATCCGCGGCCGGCGTCAACACCCAGATGATGGGCCCCATGCCGACACCCGCCATCGCCTATCTGACGCGAACCTTTCGGGCCGAGGCGGGAATCGTCATCAGCGCCTCCCACAACCCCTACTATGATAATGGCATCAAGTTTTTTGGCCCCGACGGACTGAAGCTCTCCGACGAAATTGAAAGGCTGATTGAGACCGAAATAGACGAGCCCATGACGACAGTCGATTCCGCGCGGATCGGCAAGGCCATCCGTCTCAAGGATGCAGTGGGCCGTTATATCGAATTCTGCAAGAGCACTATCCACTCTCGAACTGATTTCGATGGCGTCAAGCTGGTGGTCGATTGCGCGCATGGATCGACCTACCATGTGGCGCCGCATGTCTTTCAAGAACTGGGCGCTACTGTGGTCACCATGGGAGCGAGCCCGGATGGCTTTAATATCAACGAAAACGTGGGGGCCACCAAGCCGGCGGCTCTGGCCAAAATGGTGCTGGAGAAACAGGCTGATTTTGGCCTGGCGTTCGATGGGGACGGTGACCGCCTCATCATGATTGACCACGAGGGTCATATTGTCGATGGCGATGAGGTCCTCTACATTATTGCCGCCTCGCGATTGGCCCAGGGGGCACTTAACGGACCCGTGATCGGAACCCTGATGACCAACCTCGGCCTCGAGCATGCGCTGTCCAGGTTTGGCGTCGAGCTCAAAAGGGCCGCGGTCGGTGATCGTTACGTAATGGAAATGATGCTTGCTCATGACAGCACCTTGGGCGGGGAGAGTTCCGGTCATATCATTTGCCGCGATCGTCTCGCTGCGGGTGATGGCATCGTGGCGGCCCTACAGGTGATGGAGGCCATGCAGTCGTCTGGAAAAAGCCTCAAGGAACTACGGCAGGGAATGGATAAATATCCTCAATGCCTGGTCAATGTAAAAACGACCGAGCGCGTCAACTTGGATGAGATCGCTTGTGTGCAACGTTTGAAGGTTCAGGTCGAGGCTGAGTTGGGGGGCCAGGGGCGCGTATTATTGAGATCATCGGGCACCGAACCCCTGGTAAGGGTCATGGTGGAGGGGGGCGATGGTGAGCAGGTCCGCAATATCGCAAATCGGTTAGCTGACGCCATTAGTGAAGCCCTGAACCAGTGAACAGTGGCTTGCCTGTATGAAATCCGCAATAGACTGAGTACCGCAACCGCATGGCCAGCGATTGTAAGATTTGATTAAATAATCCGCGAACGACGATCATCATAGGTTGGAAAACCTAAAACAATAATGGAGAAACGGGATGTCTAAGGGCCAAAATTTACAGGATCCATTCCTGAATGCATTGAGAAAGGAACATGTTCCGGTGTCCATTTATCTGGTAAACGGAATCAAACTCCAGGGCAAGGTTGATGCTTTCGATCAGTATGTGATCATCCTCAAGAATGCTGTCAGTCAGATGGTTTACAAGCACGCCATTTCCACGATTGTTCCCGCGCGACAGGTCCGACTTGCGCAAGCTCAGGATGAGATTGAGGAAGAAGTCTGAAATGATGGCATCCTTCGGCTGTGGTCCTTTTTGTTCAGGGTCCCGATGAAGAAGGCTACGCTTGTTTGAGCGGCCCAAATCCGGCGAGCGCTCGATTTTAGTTCATGGCGGTGCTGATCAGGATGAACAAGCCGTTCAGGAATTACGGGAGCTCGCCCTCTCTGCCGGGGTTCTTCCAGTAGCCACCCTCATCAGCAAGCGTGACACGCCCGACCCCCGGTTTTTTATCGGCAAGGGCAAGCTTGAGGAACTGGCCCTGACCATCGCTGAAACCGAGGCCGATCTGGTCCTCTTCAACAATCCACTCTCGCCCAGTCAGGAACGCAACCTCGAAAAATATCTCAATGTCCGGGTACTGGATCGCACCGGGCTTATTCTCGATATCTTCGCTCAGCGCGCTCACAGTTACGAGGGCAAGCTCCAGGTGGAACTTGCCCAGCTAAAGCATCTATCCACCCGACTGGTGCGCGGCTGGACCCATTTGGAACGGCAAAAGGGCGGTATTGGTCTGCGTGGACCTGGCGAAACCCAGCTGGAAACCGACAAGCGGCTCATCGGCAAACGTATTAGCCAGATTCAGAAACGGTTGGAAAAGGTGGATAAACAGCGCGGCCAGGGCCGCCGGGCCAGACGCCGCTCAGAGGTACCGGTGGTCGGGTTAGTCGGCTATACAAATGCCGGAAAATCGACCTTGATCAACGTCCTGACCGGGGCCGAGGTTTATGCGGCCGACCAGTTGTTCGCTACCCTGGACCCAACGCTCAAGCGCTATGCGCTGGGGTCACATCAGCATGTCGTGCTGGCGGATACGGTGGGCTTTGTCCGGGATTTACCCCATGAGCTGATAGCCGCTTTCCGTTCCACACTCCAGGAAACCGTTGAAGCCGATTTATTGCTGCATGTTATTGATGCCAGCGATGAGCGGGTCGACGAAACGATTGCCGAAGTCGAAAAGGTCATCGAGGAAATCGGGGCCGACGAGGTGCCGCAAATCCGCGTGATGAACAAAATCGACCGACTCGTGGATGTGCGTGCGCATATCGAACGTGACGAGAGCGGTCGCCCTGTGCAAGTCTGGGTCTCGGCTCGCACCGGTGAGGGGCTTGCACTCATCGCCGAATGTTTGCAGGAGCTTTTTTCCGATGTGCTTGTCACACGCCACGTAAAACTGGGGCCGGCAGACGGAGATGTTCGTGCCATGCTGTATCGGATAGCGAACATCCTGCACGAAGAGCAGGACGAGTCTGGAGGCTGGGTGATGCGTGTGGAAGGTACACGAGCAGCCCTGCAATGCCTCGATAACCGATTCGAGCCAGAATCCGCGAGCACTCAAAGGGCGGCCGAATCCGAAACTTTGTTTGTTTAAGTGTCTTTATTCACGGCTTGAACGAAATAATGGGAGTACCGGTCTTGCAGTGCTCATCCTAGGGCATCCAGCACTATCAGCGAGTAATAAGTGATTAATATCAAGCGGGAGATCAACAATGTCCTGGAATGAACCGGGTGGAAACAAAAAGGATCCGTGGAGCGGCCGGGAGCAACCGCCTTCCCCACCGGATCTGGACGAGGTAATCAAGGGGCTTCAAGACAAGCTTCGCGGGCTTTTTGGCGGTAGATTACCGGGGAGTAGCGGCAAGGGAGGCAATCAGGCACCCGCACAACTCGCCGGCCTGGTCGCCGCCATAGCGCTGGGATTGTGGACATTGACCGGAATCTATGTCGTGGACGAAGGTAGCCGGGGTGTAGTGACCCGATTTGGCGAATATGTCGATACGACCACGCCGGGCCTCCATTGGCATTTCCCGGCCCCCATCGAAAAGGTCGATGTGGTAAATATGGACCAGCAACGTTTCCTTGAAATCGGCTATCGCTCAGGTGGCCGGCAGCAATCACTGGGTTCGGTGCCGAAGGAAGCGCTCATGTTGACCCGGGACGAGAATATTATTGATATCCGCCTGGCAGTCCAATACCAGGTCAAGGATGCCCAGGCGTATCTGTTCAATGTAGCCGATCCCGATGTCACCCTGAAACAGGTGATAGAAAGTGCTCAGCGGGCAGTGATCGGTAAAAACACCATGGATTTCGTCCTGACCGAGGGACGCAGCAACGTCGCCGACGAGATCAAGGCCGAGATTCAGCAGACGATGGACGACTACAATACCGGGATACAAGTTAGCAATGTCAATCTAGTGGATGCACAGCCGCCGGATGAAGTCCAGAACGCCTTCGAGGATGCCATCAAGGCGCGAGAAGATGAGCAGCGGCTCAAAAATGAGGCTGAAGCCTACGCCAATGAGGTGGTACCGAAGGCGCGCGGTGCGGCGGCCCGCCTGATGGAAGAGTCGGAAGCTTACAAGCAAAGCTCGATAGCCCGGGCAGAGGGTGAATCCTCGCGGTTCCTGAAGCTGGTGGAGGAATTTGAAAAGTCACCCGACATTACCCGGGAACGCATGTATCTGGATGCCATGGAAGAGATTCTCGGGCAAACCGGTACGGTGGTGGTGGATCTAAAGAATGCCAACAACATGCTGTATCTGCCGCTCGACAAACTTCAGCGTCAATCTTCCAGCGTGGGCATTCCCAAGGTTCTGGACGTGCCTGCAGCCAATCCACAGGAAGCACAGGACACGCTCAACAAATCAGCGCGCTCGTCCTCGACGCGAGGGCGCGACAGCCGGGGGCAGCAGCCATGAGCAGACATACCTTGATTACCGGGCTGGGGCTGCTGGCCATCCTCCTGGTCTTTACCATGACATTCACGGTTTCGGAGACCGAAAAGGCCATCTTGCTGGAATTCAAGAAAATCGTGGGGACCGATTATGCACCGGGCCTACACTTCAAATTGCCCTACCGGCAGGTGAAGAAGTTTGACGACCGGATTCTGTCACTGGAGTCGAAACCGGAGCGGTTTCTGACCTCCGAGAAGAAGAACGTCATTGTTGACTGGTTTGTCAAATGGCATATTGAGGATGTCGCCAAATTTTACACCGCCGTTGCCGGCGACAAGACCCAGGCGAACATCCGGCTGGATCAAATCACCAAGGACGCGATGCGCAATGAATTCAGCAAACGTACCATTCGCGAAATGGTTTCCTCTGACCGGGGCCGCATACAGGATGCGCTCACGAAGATGGTGAATCCTGCCGTCGCGGCAATAGGCATCAAAGTGGTAGATATTCGTGTGATGCGCGTCGACTTGCCCGATGAGGTGAGTTCCTCCGTCTACCGGCGCATGGAGGCCGAGCGCGCCCGCGTCGCCCGGGAATTCCGGTCGCGCGGCGCGGAAGCCGCCGAAAAAATTCGCGCCGAAGCTGACCGGCAACGTGATGTCCTCCTGGCAGAGGCGCACAAGGATGCCGAAATTCGCCGGGGTGAAGGCGATGCTTCCGCATCCGATATCTACGCCCGGGCATACGGGAAGAATCAGGAATTCTTCCAGTTCAACCGCAGCCTGATTGCCTACCGTCACGCCTTCAAGGACGAACGCAGTCTCCTGGTCATGGAGCCGGATTCGGAATTTTTCCGCTATTTCAAAAAGCCGAGGAAATAGATGTAGAGGGTCTGACAGATCATCGAATTTAGATGACAATATCCCGCTGAAGCATTTGACTTGACCGTGGCGCTGTGTGGAAAAAGTCCATTCAGCGCCTTCTTTGTGATGATTGCCCCCGCTCCCCGACGCATGTTGACCCAAGACCACTGGCTGCTGCCCGAAGGCATCGAAGAAATTTTCCCTGATGAAGCCGAGAGTCTCGATCGCCTGGGGCGCGGGCTGATCGACCGGTTCTCCAGTTGGGGGTATCGGCTGGTCATGCCGCCCATGATTGATTTCCTCGACTCACTGCTGGTGGGAACCGGTCATGAGCTGGATCTCCAGACCTTCAAGCTGACTGATCCGGTCAGTGGCCGGCTGATCGGCCTGAGAGCCGACATGACACCACAGGTGGCCCGAATTGACGCCCGTTCCGCAGACAGTGGGCTACCGTCCCGCCTGTGTTATGTAGGCTCCGTACTGCATGCTCTCCCCGGGCATTTGGAAAAGTCCCGCAACCCCCTTCAGGTGGGTGCCGAGCTGTACGGTTATGCCGGTGAGTCCGCCGCCATCGAAGTGATCCGCTTGATGCTGGAAACGATGGATCTTGCGGGAGTAAGGGAACCTCATCTGGACCTCGGGCATGTCAGTGTCTATCGTGAACTGGCCTGCCAGGCGGGTCTGACAGCAACCCAGGAGGCCGAGCTGTTTGACATCCTGCAACGGAAGGACATCAGCGATCTAGATGACTTTTTACTGGCGACCGGGGCCAGTGATTCGGTCAAAGCCATGATCAGCGCACTGCTGGACTTGAATGGGCCATCTGGCGTCATTGCGGCCGCCCGGATCCGTCTCGCAGCGGGTGGCGCGGTGATTGCCCGCGCGCTGGACGAACTGGAAATAATCGCCGACAGGCTGCAGGAGAGGTTTCCGAGCTTACCGCTGAACCTTGATCTGGCGGAGCTGCGTGGCTATCACTATCACACCGGCGTGGTGTTCGCTGCATTTGTACCTGGTCAGGGTCGGGAGATTGCAAGGGGTGGCCGCTACGATGATATCGGCCGGGTATTCGGTCATGCGCGTCCGGCGGTTGGCTTTAGCGCCGACCTTAAGATGCTGGTTCGAGTGTCCGAGCACGAGGGGCAGGCCGCCCCATCTAACCGAATCTTTGCCCCCGCGATTGATGACCCACAGCTCGATCACACCATCAGGTCATTACGGAGACAGGGGCAGGTGGTGATTCAAGCACTGGGCAGCACGGAAGAATCCGCTAAAGCCCTGGGTTGTAACCAGGCATTGCAAAAGCGCGATAACCACTGGCAGATCGTGTAACGTATCGTCAGGCCACCAACAAGAAAAATCGGAAATCAGCATGGGAAAAAATGTCGTAGTGATCGGCACGCAATGGGGCGATGAGGGCAAGGGCAAACTGGTAGACCTCCTAACCGAGCGCGCCAGGGGGGTAGTCCGCTTTCAGGGCGGGCACAACGCGGGACATACGCTGGTGATCGATGGTCAGAAAACCGTTCTGCACCTGATACCCTCGGGCATCTTGCATGAAGGTGTCCAGTGTTTCATTGCCAACGGGGTAGTCTTGTCTCCCGAAGCCTTGATGGAGGAGATCGGCATCCTGGAACGTGCCGGGGTCCCGGTGCGGGACAGACTCAAGATCAGCGAAGCCTGCGCACTGATTCTGCCCATTCATGTGGCGCTCGACCTGGCCCGTGAAAAGGCCCGGGGCGCCAACGCGATAGGGACGACCGGCCGGGGCATCGGTCCAGCCTATGAAGACAAGGTTTCGCGGCGGGGCATTCGGGCGGGTGATCTCTTTTATCCCCGATTTCTTGAAGAACGCTTGCGGGAGTTGCTGGATTTCCATAATTTTGTGCTGAGCCATTATTTCCACGAGAAGCCCCTCGACCCGGCCGAGGCTTTGGTACAGCTACTCGCGATCGGGGAGGCCATCAAGCCCATGCTGGCCGACGTCGCGGGGGAACTGCATCGCTACCGTGATGAGGGAGCAAACGTGTTGTTTGAAGGTGCGCAAGGGGCCATGCTCGATATCGACCATGGGACCTATCCCTATGTCACGTCATCCAATACTACCGCCGGGGGCGCGGCGTCGGGGACCGGCGTCGGATTGCTGGAGTTCGATTATGTGCTCGGCATTACCAAGGCGTATTCAACCCGCGTGGGCAACGGACCCTTTCCAACTGAATTGTTTGACGGGCGGGGCCAGCACCTGTCCAGCAAGGGGGCCGAGTTTGGCGCGACGACTGGCAGGGCCCGGCGCTGCGGATGGTTTGATGCCGTACTGATGCGCCGATCCGCGAAACTCAACAGCCTTTCTGGCCTTTGCCTGACCAAGCTGGATGTTCTGGACGGTCTTGAAGCCATCGGCATCAGTACCCTTTACCGGTTCGAGGGCGCGACAATCGACACCGTGCCCATCGGCGCGGAGGCGTATGCGAAGTGTGAACCGATCATCGAGGACATGCCCGGCTGGACCGAATCGACCGCCGGAATCACCGATGTGGCGCAGTTGCCGGCCAACGCTCGGGCCTACATACAGCGTATCGAGGAGC
The DNA here is from genome assembly GCA_028678445.1 of Methylococcaceae bacterium. GTDB lineage: Bacteria > Pseudomonadota > Gammaproteobacteria > Methylococcales > Methylococcaceae > UBA6136. The sequence continues at coordinate 3,101 of JAJRDJ010000128.1, read as the reverse complement.
TGGTCGGAGTCCCCGTGGATATACTCTCCACCGGGCCCGATCGCAAGGAAACCATCGTTTTGAGACATCCTTTCGATTGAAATGTAATGCCGTATCCATCATGAGGTCCCGGCGGTTCATCGATTTCGGAGGGAACTGACGTCACTCGAAGCGCTAATCGTGCGCAGCGCTACAGACCCAAGCGGTGGTGTTCAAAATGGTGCCTCTGATCCAAACAACCGACATTGCACGATTTTTTTGTCACTTCCTCTGGCCGCGTGACCCGAGCGTTGCGGGGGCCTACAAGGTCAAGACAGCCCCCCAAGACATTCTCGATGCCCGTCCGCAGACATAACGACGACGATGCCGCTAGGGGGGGCGGGTCAACTTCGCCTCCATCAAGAACCGACAGGGCCATGAAACCACCGCAACTGACCCCAAACGACCGCTCCATTACCCTGTCATTTGGTATTTTCCTGTTTCTGTGTCTTGTCGCCCTTGTGCTGATACGCACGGAAGCCCTGGAATCCAGGCCGATTACCATGAGCGATCGAGTGTTACCGCTCCGGGACGGTCAGGTTTTGCCATCGACCGGCATACCCATTCGGATCGGCGCCTACATTGAAAACATGTATGAATTTTCGGCTGACCACAAAACCTTCAACGCGGTGGGCTGGATCTGGTTGAGCTGGCCTGATGAGGCCGAGAAGACTTTCACCTCGAACCATACCTCCCCCATGCACTGGCTGGATTTTGTCAATCAGGTCGATGGATGGGATTTCAAGGTGGACCCCGTTCACGAACAAATCATTCGCCAGATGGATGGACGCCATTACCAGAATTTCCGGTTCTCCGGCCAGTTCTATGTGAATGAGCTTGATTTCCATAGATTTCCATTTCAGACCGTGCGCTTGCCGCTGGTGTTTGAACTGACGGAGGACCGGGCGGAAGCGGACAAGCCGCCGCTGTTCCTCGTGCCGGATGAGAAGGACTCGGGGGTTGGCGCCTACATCGATATCATGGGTTACCAAACCACGGCCTTCAAAGTCACCACGGCGATCCATGAATATGGCTCGAACTTTGGGCTCGACACACAGATGGCCCAACCCCGGCAAACCCGGCAGGTGGCCTTCGAGGTGTCCTATAAGCAATCCGTGAATGCGGCCTTGTTAACGCTATTCCTGCCACTGTGCGTAGTCATGGCCCTGGTGTTGTTTTCCCCCATGCTGTCGGCATCGCTCTGGGACGTCCGGCTCGGCATCCCCCCCATGGCCTTGCTGGCCTTGATCTTTTTGCAGCAGGGTTACAAGGAAAATCTGCCCGAACTGCCCTATGCCACCTACCTGGATTTGGTCTACAACCAGTGTTACGTGGTGAATCTGACGCTGTTCGGGCTGTTCCTCTGGGGCTCGAACAGGCTCCATCAGGCGTCCGAAAAGGAAAGGCCGGCGGTGATTTCCCAGATCGACCGAGTGGATCACCGGTTTCAGGTGGGTCTGACCCTGGCACTCGGGCTACTGGCTGCCATCAACTGGCTCATCATGGTCGCCCACCACTGAGCCCGCCTGCCCCGCTGAAGATTCACATGCGCGTAAACCTCAAATCCCTGGGCTGCCGCCTCAACGAAGCCGAGCTGGAAACCTGGGCCCGCGAATTCCAGGATGATGGCCATCGTATCGTTGATGACACGGATGAGGCGGACCTGCTGGTTTTCAACTCTTGCGCCGTCACTCAGGATGCCGTGCGCAAATCCCGCAATCTCCTGCGCAAGGCTTGCCGCGCGAATCCGGGAGCCAAAATAGTGGTGAGCGGCTGCTACGCCTCGCTGAATACCGAGGAGGCCGCAGCACTGGGCGTGGACCTGGTCATTGCCAACACCGACAAGCATCGGCTGGTCAAGATCGCCCGGGAACGCCTGTCGTTCCCCTCCATGCCAGCGCAAGCGACCGACCCCGGCGAATCCGCACTCTTCCGGCTCGGCCGGCACCGCGCCTTCATCAAGATCCAGGATGGCTGCCGTTACCGCTGCACCTACTGCATCGTCACCGTGGCGCGCGGCGAGGAACGGAGCCGGAACCCGGCCAAGATAGTCGAGGAAATCAACCGCCTGCACGCGCAAGGTATTCAGGAAGCCGTGCTCACCGGTGTCCACCTTGGCGGCTATGGCAGCGATAGCGGCTCCACCCTCACGGCGCTGATCCAGACCGTGCTGGAACAGACCGCCATCCCCCGGCTGCGGCTCGGCTCTTTGGAGCCCTGGGACATCCCCGAGTCCTTCGTCGATCTGTTCGACAACCCGCGCCTCATGCCTCATCTGCATCTACCCCTGCAAAGCGGCTCGGACACGGTGCTCAAGCGGATGGCCCGCCGCTGCAAGACGGCGGAATACCGGGCGCTGGTCAAGCGCCTTCGGGCGCGAGTGCCCGACATCAATCTCACCACCGACGTGATTGCCGGCTTCCCCGGCGAAACCGAGTCCGAGTGGGCCGAGACCCTTGCCTTCGTCGAGGCCATCGGCTTCGGTCATATTCATGTCTTCAGTTTTTCCCCACGCGCCGGCACCGCCGCTGCCGAGATGCCCTCCCCTGTCCACGGCGCCATCAGGAAGGCCCGCAGCCGAACTCTGCACGAAGTTGCCGAACGGCAAAAGCGTGAGTTTGCCGCCCGGCAGCTCGGCCGCACACTTCCCGTGCTATGGGAAGGCACCCGGCGCACGAACGGCGGTGACACCCTGATCTTCGGCTATACGCCGAACTACCTCAAAGTCGGCATGCCGCTCAGCGTCGAAGATGGCGCGAGACTGAGCTATACCATCAGCCCCGCCCAACTGACCGTGGTTGCGGATTCCGGTGATTACCTGCGTGGTCAAACCGCCCTCGTGCCCTAGATTCGAGGAGACTCAGCCCTCGCTACCATTCGGCGGCGATGGGAAATCTGTACGCAGTGCTTGTGTTAACGTTATTCATCGTAGACCGACAGTCAATTATCGATGGTCTTCGTATGCTGAACCCGCTGTGTATCATCTACATCGAGCCTCGTGGCTACTACTCAAACGCAAGGGATGGTTCGCCCGATGACAACACGATTCCAGGCCTGACTGACAGAAACCAATCATTTCCGCG
>JAJRDJ010000127.1 GCA_028678445.1 Methylococcaceae bacterium | reverse complement strand
ATTTCGCTGCCCAGGGCAACCTTGCCCGCGGCCTCGGTAGGCAGGAAGAACGTCATGTAGACGTCCGAGAGGTCCACCAAACTAAGTACGCGCCCGCCGGCGTTAAGGACCTCGCCCGGTTCGGCGATGCGGTACTGAACACGGCCATCAAGCGGCGATTTCAGTTCGGTCTCCTTCATGTCGGCCTGCAGGCGGGTGACCGTGGCTTTAGCGGCCTCGATCACGGATTGCGCCTGTGCGACTTGCGACTTGGCCGCCGCGATTCCGGCCCGTGCGGCGACCACCTGGGCCTCGGCGGCACTGACCATGGCTTTCGCCGCCGATACGCGGGCCTGGTCATCGTCAAACTGCTGCCGGGAAACGGCACCTTCAGTCACCAATGCCTTGGAGTGTTTAAGTCGTTTGGCGGCCGCTTCCGCCTCGGCGCGGTGTTGAGCCACCAGCGCTTGGGCGGCGGCGAGTTCACTCTCGCGTTGGGCCACGACGGCCCTTGCCGTGAGCTGGGCATTTTCAGCCTCCCGAACCCTGGATTGAGCTTCGTCCCGTTGGGCCAGGAGCACTTGTGTGTCCATGCGGGCCAGTACCGATCCGGCCTTCACGAAATCGCCCTCGCGAGCCAGGATTTCCAGGATTCGCCCCGGCGACTGGGTGGCGATATCGATCTCGGTCGCTTCGATGCGGCCATTTCCTGATGCAAAGCCTTCTGGAAGTTCGGGCGGACGTTTCTCCCACCAGACCGCAACGAGCGCGGCAATCATCAAGACAAGTGCTGGCAGAGTCCATTTCTTCATGTTCTTTCCTGGTCCATCTCTTGCGCAAAGAAACCTTGAGTGGCTGGTTGAAGTCTTCATATGCCTCAGACTGAGACCATGTGTTCGGGAGTGTCGCAGTCAGGAGCAAGAATCGCAAAGCCACGCGCCTCGCGAAGCTTTGGGCGGAATCCTTCTCGCCGATAGCCAGTTTGATAGTTAACTAGGGGTGGGTCAGAACCCACCACAACACTAACTGGCCGGGGTGTTTAGGATCAAGTTCTGGCGGCAGAGGGGATGCGAAATTTCGGGTGCATCGAATGCACAGGGTGAACATTGGCGGCGCCCTTCAATTCAAGACCCGTCAGCAACTTTCTGCACCGAGCACAGCTTCCATATCTTCAAACTAGACAACGAGCCTCGCTGGAAATCAACGGTCAGCCACGTTGGCGCTGGACCAGAAGGTTTTTCCTGAATCCGAATTGAATGGGATACGCTGTGGGCCCAATGGACATTACCTGGCCAACGCGGCGCACACGGCTTGCTCCTCGGTCACGCGCAACGCCTTGAACACAGCCAGTTCCCAATCCTTGCTCTTTTGTGTCCGTTGTAGCGAAATCGACACCGTGACTGATCGCTTCCCATCCGCTCTCGCGGCGGCGAATTGGGTGAAGCCGAAGGTATTGCCGGTATGCCCGAATACCGTGCCGCAGCGAGTTCGGTAGCGGAAGAGTCCAAGCCCGGCCGAGTTCCGTCCGGGTCCCGGGGGTTCTGATCCGGCGCTGGGTATCCAGCGGCGTTGCGCGGCCCGGATGCGTTTGTCGAAAAGGCGGCCACGGACATAAGCACGCATGAAACGGTTGAGATTGGCCGGCGTCGAGACAATGCCCCCGGACGCCCACGCCCACCCGGCGGCCAGGGTTTCGCTGACATCTTCGGGAACACCATTGTCCAGGAAGTCGTAGCCATGGATGAATGGTAGTGAGAGTTCTGGACCTCCCGGAAGGCTGGTCCGGTCGAGGCCGAGTGGTTCAAGCACCTGCGTCTTGAGCACGTCCGCATAGCGCATCGCGGTCACGGCCTCGATCATCAGCCCGACCGCGATATTGTCGGAATTTGAGTAACGGTACTGGGTACCGGGGGTAAAGTTAAGCGGCAGGTCTGCGACGAACGCGAGTAGTGCCGAGGGGGACGGCGCCACCAGCGGGGATGCCATCACCGCTTTCTGAAACGCCGGTGACTGGGTGAAATCAGGCAAGCCACTAGTGTGGCCAAGGAGTTGGCGAAGCGTGACCGCATGCCAGGCGGCCGGGAGGTCCGGCAAGCTCTGGCCGATGCTGTCGTTGAGCGCCAGTTGCCCCGCGTTGACCAGCGCCAGTGCGACTGCGCCACTGAACGCCTTCGCAATACTGGCTACCCGGATAAACTCGTTCTTCTGCGGCTTCCCTGGGGAGCCCAGTTCGCTCACCCCGGCGGCATGCACGGTGAGCGAAGCTCCCCGTTGCACGAGGGCAATCGCGCCGGGCGGCCCGCCCGGCATCGAGACGAGTTCGTCCAGGGCACGGTCGAGAGCGGCGTCCGCTGCGCGAACGGAATCGCTCAGGGGCATGGCCGATCCTTCCGGGGGTATTGCCGAAATCATCAGGAGCAACAAGATCGCCAGGACGGCAGGCGTGGGGCATGGTCTTATCATGGCTTTGGTGCTCCTATTACGATGCCGGTCGGCAACCGCGACTTCACCGAGTATACGGGTATCAAAGTCAGCGAAGTGTCGCGGATGCTTGCGAGTCATCAAGCAGCCAATTATCGGCTTTCCGCCTATTCAATCTGGTGCACGCGTACAATTTCCGAGCCTACCACCGACCCAAGGTCACGACCAGAATAAATCGGTCACTTAGTTTTCAATGCTTGGCTTTCCCACGCATCGCCTTGGTCACTGCCGGGTTGTCATAAACTTCCCGCATTGGCCTCTTCTCCCGCACACAGATCGCCAGGGCTGCCTCAAAGCGGCCGATCTGACCGGTCTTTACGGCAGATGCCATATAGCCGGTGATGTTATCGCCAGGGAACAAATCACCGTATTGGTGGTAAAGGGGACGGTCCATAACAGTGGCAGGAGGTTCCGCGCTAAGGCTGGGTGTTGGCAATCCGTGTTGGATCAAAGCGGATTAACGACACCCGGGCGGGTTAACCGGTGTAGCGCGAGGCGCATACAGTTCTATGGGTGCTTCAGATCGCCCAGCCCTGACCGGAGGGCTGCCGTGGCGTAAGGCAAAACAGGCGCACCTCCGGGACATATCCGCTCCAGTGGGCTCGGCAGGCCGAAAATTTCAAGCGCCCGGATGCTTGAGCATCTTTTTCACTTCGCTGACGTGCTTGCTTTCAGCGGCGATCTTTTGCCGGGCATATTCCTCAAGCATCACGTTCCGTCCCTGAACCAATTCCAGCAGTTGCTCGTATTCAGTGATGGCGCCCTGTTCATGCTCCAGCGACTCGCGCAGGATATCGCCGATATCGTGCTTGTGCGTCTCCAGCAATTTTCCGATTCCCAGGGACGGATGGCCACCGAGCGCAGTAATCAGTTCGCCAGCCTCTTGTGCATGCAGCAAGGACTCACTGGCTTGGCCATGCAGCCAGCTCACAATGGGAATGCGGCCATAGCCGCTCACCATGAACGAATAATGGGTGTAGCGAACGACCCCAGCGAGCTCGGCTTCGAGGATCTTGTTAAGCGTCGCAATCACGGCGGTCGGGTCAATTTCGGTGGAAGCCATAGCTATCTCCGGTTCATTTGGGCGGGTCTTGGAAGGAGAAAAGAGGGGACAAATCCCTCACTCCCGGCAACCATGCGCTCGGGTACAGCCGCTGTCAAGGACAGCGCCATGGAAGATTCGTACCGATTGTCAATAGCGGAGTGCAAATGGGCCTTTGAATTTCCCGATGGGTATGGATTTTCCTCAAGCGGGATCATGAATACGGCGACACTGGATGAATCGACGCAAGGAAGATTGTACCTTCGCTTATTATTTGTCTGAAGGTCATTCAGATTAACTGTGGGTTCACTAAAATGAGCTCAGCCGGCCTTAGCGAGAAACACATAGAGCCCCCGCCAGGAAGTCACAATATTTTCGAATAAATTCTATATTTATGTAGTACATAGAGGTGTAATAACAGCAATTTACGTGCAGGTGTAATGCATACCAATGAGGTTAATCAAGCGCCCATGAACACTGAACAATATGTCTGCAAAGTCTGCGGTTACAACATGCTGGGTAAATGTCCCGGCCATTGCCCTTTCTGCGGCGCCGACCGCCGCCAGTTTCTAACGGCAGAAGCGGCCACGGCCCAATACGAGGTCGTCGAGGAATACATCACCGAGACCCTGTCGCGGGTCAACACTCAACCCGCCATCGGTATCGAGCATGCCGCCTACCGATTAGATACCGGACAGAAGGTCTTTCTCATTGACTGCCCGGTGGTGTTTCATCCGAACCTCCGGCCGGTGGACGTGATCGCCTTCACCCACCCGCATTTTCTCGGTGCCGCCAACCTTTATCGGCAATCTTTCGGCGCGGAGATTTGGATACACTCCGCCGATGCGGTGAATCCCCTGGCCCGTTCCTATCCCTTCGACCGCACTTTTGAACACGGTTTTACCGAAGGCGGGCTGGAGGCTTGGCCCATCGGCGGCCATACCCCAGGATTTACCGTGTATGTGCATGCCGATACGATGTTCCTCTGCGATCTGGTATTCATGAACGGGGCAGGCATGCGTTTCAACCCCTACGGCCCGGATCGCTCGACCCGTGATGCAGGGGCCTATCTCAGGGAGTTGATCGAAGGACGGAAGTTCACCAGGGTCTGCGGTTGGAATTATGTGGCGGATTACCCGGAATGGCGGATGCAATTCGAGAAACTGCTGGAAACAACCGGGACCGTTTGAGGACCAGACGAGGCGTTTGTCAGTCGACAACAGGCTGATCGTCCGGATGGCCTGGCAAGACCGCAAGTCCGACTGGCCGCGTTCAACATGCCTACTTAGCCCAGTCGTCAGCGAATTTTTCTGTGGCGTTGGCCATACGGGTATCAGCAGGCGAGAATGCTATGACCGCTGAGGGTGTTTCTGGATGCGGTTAAACAGAGACTCTCAATGGCAAGTTTTGCAACCCTTTACTCGCCTTGTTAATTCGACATAACACACTCATCGCCGCCAATCAGCCATGATTTATTTAATGTTCCAATAACTGCTTCACAAGTATTCCGGAATCAACGTAATCGATAGCAAGATACCGCCAACGCCCACCTGCTTCGAGCAGCAGGGTTGGGAACCCCTTAACACCAAGCTTTCGGCATAATTCAAGGT